>NZ_JAYGHM010000037.1:0-78906 GCF_034931125.1 Rivularia sp. UHCC 0363
TGCACCCTTCCATTTGCAACTGCTCATCAGACACCCCAAACTTCTTTAAAATCCGTCGATGTTTATCTAAAGTATACGAAAAATCAGACACCCAAATATCTAAATCCCGACGAGACAGCCAAAACTTACCAGCAAACTTTGTCCGCTCAAAATCACCCCCCAACACAAAAATAGCTTGGGGAGTTGGAGCTTGATGAAAAGCAATATTTATCCTCACGGTCATAAACCCAAGTAATACAACCAGTAAACTTAATCCGAAGCAGAAGAGAAAGCGACGAGTGGGAAAATTAAGTTTCATTTATTTAGAGGGGGGAAAGGGGGGAGAAAATTAACGATAAATATACGATTCATGTAAAGCACTCCAACCCTACGCCATTCAAGCTATCATTAATTATAAATCGTTTAGAGTATCCTCCACCGGAGTACTTTTCTACTATAAGTAGGTTGGCGTAATTAAATGTAAGATGTCATTGCGAGGAGGAACGAAGCAATCGCTACGACTGGGATTGCTTCGTTCCTCGCTTCGGACGGAGCATATTATATTTATTTGTACCCACCTACTTATCAAGGCGTAATTAATTAAAAAAGGTACAAACTATGAAAACTGATCGTGAGAGAGAAAAATTAATTAAAGATATCACTGTGCTGCTTTACCAAGCTTATGACAGTACTTTAGACGAAATTTATACTTTATTAAAAACAATTGATGACCAAGAAGACGAAGAAGATTTAAAAGCGATTCAAGAAGCTAGAGAAGATATACGTATTAATGGTACCGTTACCTGGGAAGAAATAAAAAATGAAATGAAAAAGGATGTTGCGTGACTTATAGTGTAGACTTTTCTAAAGTTGCGAGAAAACAATTTAAAAAACTACCTTCAGATGTCCAAGAACGCATCGAAACTAAGATTAAAGATTTAGCAATAGAACCTCGTCCCAGTGGAGTAAAAAAATTCAAGGTGAAGACAATTCATATCGTATTCGAGTAGGAGATTATCGAGTAGTATACGATATTTTTGACGATATCTTATTGGTAACAGTAATTAAAGTCAAACATCGAAGTCAGGTTTATCAGGATAAGAGTTAACAAATTCAATCAGAAACCCAAACATCCAAATCCCGACGAGACAGCCAAAACTTCCCCGCAAATCTTGTCCGTTCAAAATTACCCCCCAACACAAAAATAGCCTGGGGAGTTGGAGATTGATGAAAAGCAATTTATATATTTGAGTGCATAAGTCCTGAGTTAAAATAGGTTGATAACAACAAATTAGTTAATATGACTAAACCAATTCCAGCTATTTATGAAAATGGATTGTTGCGTCCTTTAACTCCAATCGACTTGTGCGAAAAGCAAACAGTCTGGCTTCAAGTTTTACCCAACCAAACAACTACAGAACCCTTTGTTTTATTGTCATCTCTGTATAATTCTGGTTTACTTACACCCAATACTACCTCCGATGCTAAACCCATTTCTGATGCTGATTTGGCATTAATGGTACAGTCTATTGATGTTACTGGTCAACCAATTTCCGAAACAATCATTGAAGACCGAGGTGAATGGTAACAGCATACTTTTTAGATTCCAGCGCTTTGCTCAAACGTTATGTTCCCGAAATTGGAACTGAAGCTATTCAATCTCTAACACTTCAATCACCTATCTTATAGCCTAACTTTATCTGGTAAAGATGGAGCAGATGCAGACCGTTATCAAGAAACAGATGTTAGAAAAGCCGTGAAGGAAATAGAAAACCTGAAGCAACTAGAAGATGAATTAGATGATATTGGAGAGATAGGAATGAAACCACAATATAGTATTATTATTCAGTGGTCAAAGGAAGACCAAAAATACGTTGTTAGTTTACCTGAATTTGGTCCCTATGCCCATACTCATGGAGATACCTATGCAAACGCTCTCAAAAATGCAGAAGAAGTTTTAGAGCTATTAATTGAAGATTATCAAGCACAAGGTAAACCACTTCCAGAACCGATACTTGCCATCTTCTAGTTAAATTTTTCTATGCGCTAATTTTAGATCGCAACTCCAATATTACCCAAATATTTTTATCCCCCAATTCTTAATCGCTTATTGCGAGTCACTAAAGAAATTGCTATGGGTCTACGCTTTGGCTAGGTGTGCGATCGCAAGTTGAAATCAAAAAAACCGTAAAAAAATAGCCTGGAGATTTGGGGGTTGACGAAAAGCAATAATTATGGTAAAAATTCAATAAATAACCGAAACCCTTGTAGTCTCCACATCTCGATTCATACCCGTATTCAGCAACCTCCTCAAGCTACTCAGTTGCTGATTGATAAACCAGTCGCAACTGCTCCATCGCATCCAAAGCCGCAGAAAAATTCCCAGCTATTAAACTGGGAACGAGGTATCCTAAAAAACCCGACTTCTTTGGATAACTTCAAGCGTTCGACTGATAAACCTGCCGTAATTGTTCGATTGTTTCCACAAATGCGATAGCATCCAGCACAGCAGACAACACATCCACATCCCCAATTTCCTCAATCTCCGGTAACAAATTAGTTCCCGAATCTCCAAACTTCAACTGCAATCCCAACGCAATACCCTTAATTAACCCTTGCTTAGTACCCTGCTTGATACCTTGCTCAATACCTTGCTCGATCCCAATTCGCTCAACACTAGTTACATAACGCATATCTTTACTTTCCTCATATTCACGATATTCTCGCCAAAATTCCCGTTCTAATTCCAATGGTAGCGTTAACATCCAGTCAATCAAACGAAATAAATTAACTACTTTTTCTCGTTCAAAGCCCTTTTCATACAACCCACGGATTAAAGCTATTTTTCGTTGTTTGCGCTGGGTGCGATTATCTCCCGTTTCCAATCCTATTAAATGCGCCATCACTAACGTAGCAAACGGATTACTACTTGCTTCCAACTCCTCGAATCGTTGTCGATAATCAATCAGCTTAACAATCGGAAATTGAAAATCCAAGCGACAACCAAACAAATTATAACCAAACTGATGCGGTCGCCAATCGCTGTTAGCATCTCCCAAAATCGCAATTGAAACTACCGAGCGATTGTAACAATCGAAGATACGGTAATTATAAACATACATACGCCGGGAAAACTCATCCTCTTCCTGTCCCTGCACCTCGATGTGTATCAGTATCCAAGATTCAGTTCCATCCAAAAGATAAATTTTTACCAACTTATCAACAAGCCTTTTTCCCAATTCAGCATCGCGAATTACTTGCTGTAATTCCTTATCGAGAAATACAGGTTCTTTGCTCCAGTCAATCTGTGCGTGGAATTGGGGAAAAAAGAATAACATGAAATCTTGGAAGTACAATTGCAAAATCTCTTTCCAAGGAGAATCATATTTAGTTTGCGGATTGGTCATAAATGCTGATTTTTAATATTATTTGCACGAATAATTATCTCAAAATATGCAACCGATCGCGCCCCTTTACCTCTCCTCGAATCCACCGCAATCAGTGTTACCACAACTTCCCGACTACGGAAAGTTAAATCAAAATCAATCCAAACGCGGATTCCTTTCTAGCCCCACTCCTCTCACTCATAACCCACAACACACTCCGTTCAAAATCACTCACCACCCTTACCTTCATGCTCATCACTCCCCGAAGCCATCGCGATCGCAGTTAAGGAGAATTGTAGGTTGGGTTGAACGATAGGGAAAGAGGACGTTACGAGGCTGATAGAGCTTTCCGCCAATATGATGCAACCGAGCCAGAAAATCGTTTGGTCGCTCGTACATTAGAAAGACGGTGGAATGAAAAATTACAGCAGTTGGCAGAATTAGAAGAGGCATATTCAGTCGCCCATCAAGTACAAAGGCTGGGTTTCCACCAAGGGCGTTGCTATTAGCAGGGGTGAAGAGGAGGTAACTAAATTATGGGTGGGTACGGCTTGTGGTTTGAGTTGTTATAGCTATTAAATTTTCTTAGAACACAAGACAATCACAACCGCTTTAATATATAACGATTACGATTGAGAAGAATTGTTTATTTATTGGTTAGACACGCTCACATGAGACAAGTAATCATGTACAAAGATGAAGATGGTTATTGGATTGTGGAATGCCCAAGCCTAAAAGGATGTATTAGCCAAGGCAAAACAAAAGAAGAAGCCCTATCTAATATTAAAGAAGCAATTGCTGGATACGTTGCGGCTTTAGAAGAAGACGGTTTACCTTTCCTGCCCATGATGAAATAGCCAAGGGAACCCTACGAGCAATTATTCGAGATATAGATTCAACAGTGGAAGAGTTTATTGCTTTACTTGAATAAGTTTGTGTATCAGTTGTATAAAAATTAAAATACAAACAAAGATAATTACTTAATATGGTTAATAAAGAATTACTAATTAAAGAAATAGAATCTTTACCTTCAGAATTATTAACTGAAGCATTCGATTTTATTCGTTTCATCAAAGTTAGTCATGCCAAACGTCAATTGAAAGATGATACTAGCTCAAATTTAAACACTCAACAGCAAATAGAAAAAAATCTTTATCCACTACACAACACACAGCCATACAACTACGATAACCCAACAGAACCCGTTGCTTTAGAAGATTGGGAATTTTTGCAATGATTGTAATTGATACACATATTTGGGTGTGGTGGGTTCAGAACGATACAACACGTCTGACGGTAAAATATCAACAATGGCTAAAAGAAAATGAGACTAACGGCATTGGTGTCAGTATAGTTTCTTGCTGGGAAGTCGCGAAATTAGTAGAAAAAGGTAGGCTAACTTTACCTTTCGCGATTACTGAATGGCTAGAAATTGCTTTGGCTTATCCGGATACAGCAATTTTGCAGAATTTAACAGTCAACGCAGACATGACACCGGAGGAGTTATCAAAGTTAATTGTGCGGGAATACGGGCGTTATTACGAGGGAGAGTCACGAGGTAGCGTCACTAAAGTTACCCAATCAGCAACAAATTTGATGATGCTAGAAAATCTGGCTCAGGCTTTGGGAAGGTTCGCGACGGTTTTACGTCAATTGTTGGTAGAAGAAGATATTTATGCTGAAAATGCAATTTATCATGCTCAACGTAAAGCAGTACGTTTTGACGATAAAGATTTTGTTGACTTACATGACTTTTTGAAACTGTTGCGGGATAAATATGCAGGGGATAGTGGTGAAATGACTCAAGTTATCAATGAGGTGATGAACTTGATGATTTTGGAAGTTGAACCGCAGATAATTTTAGCTAATGTGGGTTTGGGGGTGAGATTTGAGCGGGTTAAGGAATTGTTGATTTATTCGCCCGTGAGAGGTTATTCTCAGTTTTACGAGCGTTCGGATTTTGCTGGTTGTGGGTGGGGGGAGTTTTTACGTGTTCATAATGATATAAATTGAGGGTTGGTACGGCTTATTTTGATTTGGTCGCTTACTCTATACCTTGATTTATGACCTCGGAATTCCCAATCCTGCTTGTTTCCCAAAAAGCTTATGAAGAATCCTCTAATGAAGCTTTAGGAAGTAAGTATAAATTTTGGTTTTACCATGAAGAATTTGGTCGTTGTCTTTATAAGCAAAGTCGAGAAAATTTGGGAGAAGATTGGGCAGAAAAAGTAGCATCCGAGTTATGCAAGCTATTGGGACTTCCCCATGCTATTTATGAATTGGCTTCGACTTGGGAAGGTTCGCGTGGCGTAATCTCACCCAACTTTTTACCGCAAGGGGGAACGCTTGTTCATGGTAATGAGCTTCTTTCCTCAATTGTGGCGAACTACCCTGCTTTTGATACTTATGGCGTTTCTCAACATACAATAGATGTAGTGTTGGAGGTGATCGCAGGCGAATCTGTCAATTTACCTATTGATTGGACAGCACCTTCTGAGATAGAAACTGCAATAGATGTGTTCGTCGGCTATCTTCTGTTGGATGCGTGGATTGGTAATGGCGATCGCCATCATGAAAACTGGGGAATCGTCCGAATTAAAGCAGTATCTACCTCGGAGGAAGCGGAACACCTCGCACCCACCTACGACCATGCTTCAAGTTTGGGACGCGATCTTTCTGACGAACAAAGACAGAAACGCTCGGTTGAGGCTTATGCAAACAAATGTTTCTCGGCATTTTATGGCAGTGTTGACGACAAAAGAACTCTCAAAACTTTTGATGCGTTCTCACTCGTTGCTAATCGCTATCCGAAAGCGGCTTGGGTGTGGTTGACTCGACTTGAAAATATCACAGAAGTTAATATTTTAGATATTTTTAATCGTATTAACTCGTCGCGCATTTCCACCGAAGCAAGTAATTTTGCTCGGTCTATTCTTGAAATCAACAAACGCAGGCTAATTTCCTTGAGGGAAACACTACCTTGAAAACACCAAAAACACTATTTCTAGCTTGGCAAGACCCCATTAGTCGCTATTGGTTTCCCATTGGTCGATTAACATTTGATGGGAGTACCTATCAATTTGTCTACACCAAAAGTGTAAAAGAAGCTGAAGAGAAATCTGCTTTTAAACCTTTGTCCTCGTTTCCCCGCTTAGATGAGGTTTATACATCAACCCAGTTATTTCCTGTATTTGCGAATCGACTAATGTCGCGATCGCGTCCCGATTATCAGCGTTTTATTGAATGGCTCAATATTCCGAATGATGAAAATGACCCAATTACAATTTTAGCTCGGAGTGCTGGAGAACGAGAAACAGATACACTCGCCGTTTTTCCTTGTCCAGAAATTGATGAACGGGGACAGTACCATCTTTATTTTTTTTCGCATGGATTGCGACATTTACCAAGTAGCGCTATTGAGCGGATTAATCAACTCGAATCTGGGGAAAAGTTATGGTTAGCTCACCAATTTCAAAATCCCTACGATTCTCAGGCTTTAATTTTAAACACCGAAGACCACTACATCGTCGGTTACTGTCCGCGATATTTGCTTGCAGAAATTTTTGAGTTGCTTCGACACAATTCTAACTTAGATGTGCAGGTAGAGCGTGTAAATAAACCTCCAACACCGCTCCAATTTCGCCTGTTATGTAAAATGAGTGTCGATGTGGTCGATGATTTTCGCCCCTTTTCAAGTTCTCAATATAACCCTCTCGCGGAGTCTATGAATTTTATTTATTAACCTCATTCAGGTAAATATCCAATATTTTTAACAATTTCTTGTAATATATTTTTACATTTACTCCAATGACGTGCAACTTGTGCTGAAGTTAAATTTAAATCTTGAGCAATGTTTGTTAGTGTGTTTGGAGGATCTTTTAATAATCGCCTTTGAGCAAGCAACTGACAGTTGCATTCGGGGTGTTTCTGAAGATGACAATTTCTTAATCTTGCTTCAGCGTGTAAAATTTCTTGGAAAAGTTGACGAAATTGTAAATTTATCGCGTCCTCTTCAAATGATTCCGATGTTACTTTTACCCTTCCTTGAATAAGTTTAATGGCTTCCCCGTGGTTGTTAATTAGTGGAGACTGGGGAATTTTTACCAAATCGTAGTATTTTTGTAGCTTCTGCTCGACGGAAACCGCTAGCGTTCGGTTTGTAATCCAATCATCTTCCGGAACTTGATGCGGGTTAAGTCCAGCCAAAATTGCACCTGTAAGTACCCCATGTTTACCATCTAATTGCTGATAGGCAACTTCGTAGTCACGGGATGCAGCCATTAGAAAGCGATCGCACCCCGAACTTTGTGTTCCCAATTCAGTATCTTTAAAATTGAGCAATTCTCCTGAAAAACAGCAATCTAACCAAATAATTTGCTGTTTGACTTGACTTTGCTGCAATATATCCCATAAATCTCGTAGCGAGAAACCCCATATTTTACCCGGATTAACGTCGCTGGCTGCTAAAAAACCCTGTGTGAAATTTGCTCTTAATTGCTTTCGCAGTCCATGTCCTGCGAAAAATAATAACGCTGTTTCTGGGGGTTTTCCAGTTTCAGGAAGGAATAAATCGAGGATTGCTTTTTCTAATTCTTCAGTTTTGAAGGGTATATTTGGGTCAACTTGCAATTTATTATCGATAACTTTGGCTGGGAAGCGTTTGACTCTAAAGTTATTTTGGGCTTCTAGAAGTTGTGCGATCGCTTCTGCGTCAGATGCAGGGGTAGTGAGATGCTTGTGACTACCTGATGAATTTTTGAGGAAGGGGTATTTATTGATTCCTACTACTAAAGCATCTCGGCTCATAAGGATAGCGTAAGCTTAAGTGTTTTTACGTAAATATTTTTAGGTTGGGATAGCAAAAAAATTCCTTCCGACCGCTATACAGGAGCAGCTTATATTTCTTTAGAGGATGCCAAAGAACGTTTAATTATTCCCATTAATTTGACAATGCGGATTGCTCCTTTATTTCCACTTTTTGTCTTAATTTTGGGTATAGTTTGCGGTCGATTAATTAAATATATGCAAGAAAAAGGTATTCCTCAAGCTGAGACATTAGGTAAAGTAAAAGAACTAGAAAAGCAAGTTACTCAAGCTGACCAACAAGACCAAAAAATTCTCAAACCTATGCTATCAAAAGCAGAGCAGTTGGTGCAGGGAATGAAATTGGAGACAGCTACAAAAGAAGTTGATAAAATTTCTGCTCGTTTTGAAAGTTTGAAGCAACTACGTAATATAGAACAAAAATTAGAACCTTTAAAAGCTCATCCACAAGTGAAGGGAGACAATGGAATTATTCAAAAAATCAATAATATCCGAATGCAAATTGATTTATCTCAAGATGAACAAGCAAAAACATTATTAGAAGAATTACAGCAAGATATAGGTAAATTGCAACTTCCCCCAATGATGGGAGATAAGACACCATTTAATTTATCAGAAGTTATTAAAGGAGTAAAAGATGCAGTCGTTGCAGTAGGAGGTTCCGTAGAATCTAGTATTAAAAAACCTATAGATAAATGGGTATTCTGGTTGCAAAAATCGCTAATTTTCTTATCTGGAAGTAAGTTTCGTACTCAAGCAACTTATTGGTTTGCGCGTCCTTTGTTTTCGCTGATGCTGTTGTTTGGTTTATCGATAGTAGGACTGCGTTCTTTATACATCCAAAAGGGAACCACTTTTGGTGCTGACCCTTTTTCTGATTATTTGGGGTTATTTGTTTGGGGTTTGAGCGCGGATGTAGCGAGTCGTAGTTTGAGTAATTTAGCTGGAGAAGAAGAGAAAAAGGAGTGATTTTACTGACTTTTTTCTTCATTTTGATTAACTTTCGCAGCAACTAACCGTACCAATTGAATATCCAAACCTAAAGACTCAGCGATTTGTTCTACAGTCGCACCCAAATTCAACATCAAAGGAACCGTTTCTAATTTCCCTTCTAGTTTTCCTTCTGTTTTACCTTCCTGTTTGGCTTCTTGGTAAACTTTGGTTTGTTTTAACTCGCTTAATAGCAAAATAATTAGCAATTTCCTTTAAGTCTTCCGTTGCAAGAATGTTAATAAAATATCTAGGATTCATTCTTGCCTTTCGCGCACTTGCTGCAAATCTTTCAATATTTGACCTACAAAAGCTTTTCCATCAATAGGTGGAGTTTGTTCGCTAATTGCGATCGCAGCGTCTATTTTTTCTCTCACGGAATTTATCCAGTCAGTATCTGCTTGCTCATATTCATCAAGGAGCTTGAAAGCAAGTTCTAATACTTCTTGTGCATTGCGATATTTACCTGTTTGCAGTTTGTTTTGAATAAATTGTTCTTGTTGGGGGGTAAGTATCATGCTCATAGCGTTTGATTTCACCGTTTGCTTCATATTTTAGCAAGACGATTCTTCAATCATTCAACCACATTTTGAAGCGGTATAGCTACATCTTGCACATAAGTCAACTAATCATTTTTGCTAAACCTCATCCGAGATATTAATTTTTTAATAAGTGCTTGCTCTACACCAAACCGACGAGCCATCAAAAGCTCCTCTTCTTCAGTTGGCATTGCATCAAGCGTTAATAAGTATTCCAAAAACGGCTGCGAATTCACCTCAAGCAAATTATTTTCTGTTGAGTGCGATTCTGCTGTAGAGTCCGCTCCTGAGAAGCTACTTTGCTCAAGCTGCACCTGTTGTCTCATCTTTGAAAGCAACCATTCCTCTATTTTTCCCTTCTGTGGTGGTTGCAAGCCAAGCGTTTGACAAGTGACGAGAAATTCTTGCCCAATGATAGTTTCTTGATGTAAATTTTTTAAAAATACTGCGAATTCCTCTTCAGATAATAAACTAAGCTGTTGTTGAAAAAGCTTTTGGATTTCTCCACTTAAGCGGAATATGCGAGATGCTTGAAATTCTTCATCTCGTTGAATCCCTTCAATATTATCGAATCCGGGATAGAGATTGTCTACAAACCAAATACCCACACGACCAACCTCTGGGACTGATAAGCCCAAAGAATCGCACGCAAATACTAATTCCATTCCTAAAGAAGTGTAAGTAGAAAACATCCGATCTAAACTACCTACTTGAGGAATTGAATTTCCATTTTTTTGAGCCAGTTCAAATACATCTAAGCCTAAATCAATTAAGTATCTTAATGTCTTTGACAAAGAACTGCCTAGTATCGGCAACATTTGGTCTACTCTTTGTCGCACACCCGGTGCAAGAGTAAAAGATACTCGATTGGTATCCCCTTGGGGAAAGCGTTCGCGCTTATTTATCACAGATTTTTGGACTTAGTTTCATCGATGTTTCACTTCAGTTTACATAAACAACTATATTTTTAGTTTATTCTCCGCAAGTTTTATATCAAAGCCTCGTCAGTGAGACAATTTAATGCATCACTAATAATTAATTAATGTTAAATTAAAAATGCATTATAAATGTTTGGTTATGCATTACTTGTAAATATATATAAAGCTAATGCATCATTATTTCTGTGAATTGATAGAATGTTTTCATTCGGTATAAGCGAACCGCTCGGAGAAGAATTGAGAGTTTTAACATGAAAACATAACTCCATTCAACTCCGAACACCAGTTCTAATGCCACCTCCCTTCTAAGATTCCTCTTCTTCTGATTCAATCCAAGAGAGGATTAATTCTTTAGCTTTTTGGCTCATGGAGGTTTTGCTACGAGCGCAAGCTATTTTAAATTGTGTACGTTCGTCGTCAGACAAAAAAACTACAAGCTTTACGGTTTTTTCTTCCGTTTTTTTCAAGTTAGACACATTTCACCCATTACGATACTTACCCCAATTATGTCATTGAGATAAATATCAACATATAGGTAAACTATGTATTGTGTACTAAAATACCTATATAGGGTATGATTCAAAATAAAAAAATTTCAGTTTCGAGTCCAAAAGTTCAAAACTCCCGTAAACCCCTTTATTTGTAAGCAGGAATCTTGAAATATGAAAAACTGCGAAATCCTGAAAGTTTGCCCAGGAATACTTAGAATTTTAGTAAGTTTCTTCAGTGCTGAATTCGATAACACTACTATCACAGCTTCAAGAAGGTGTTGCTGTACTGATAGCTCATAAAAAGTATTTAAGCGCACATTGATTACGAGTTATCCGTTGAATTTTCATCTGAGTATCTAAGCTTTCCCTCCTTTTCAGCTATTTCAACGTCTCTACGCAACAAATAAGCTGCTAAATCTGCAAGGCTCGTACCTTCAATATCAGCCCACCTTTGTAATTTTTCATGGGTCAAGTCGGGCATAGAAACGCTTATTCTCTTGGTCACGGTAAGTCTTTTCTAATTTTCATGTCTCATCGTATCTTTTATTTAATTAAACTTATGTTGCTAAATAGATGCTATATAGTTGTAAAATAGATAATAAGATGAGTTAAATACTCCCGTAAACCCCTTTACTTATAAGCAGGAATCTTGAAATATGAAAAACTGCGAAATCCTCAAAAGTTTACCAAAAGAAGGTTTAGAACCAAGGCAGTTCTTACGTCACTGCTTTGGTATCGCCGAACTGACTCCCGAGGAGTTGCTTGAAGAGGAAACAGACAGTCAGTACCGCAAAAAATGCATTACCCTATTCTGTGCAATTTTTGATATACAGCGAGCAACGGTTCGCAAATGGGGAAGCGATCTTAATTTTGAAGGGATGCCCAAATACTGCAAGATTGCGCTTGCCTATATCTATGCTGCCCAAATTGCGCCTCATCAGTTAGGAAGCATCTTAAAAGGGAATTTTGCTCCACCATCGGTTGATGCTCAAACGTTTCTAGAGAAAGTCCTTCTCGATGGGTTAACGGAGCAGGAGGTATTGCAGGCTGTCTCTCATGCTAATTTCCGTGGCACTTGTGTTAAAGCCCTAACCCAGGTTCTGCATATTGGCACAAAATCAGTGCAAGATTGGGGACAAGATATGTCGTTTCGTAAAATGCCTCGAATTCATAAGAATACTTTAGGTTATGCATTAGCAGCTATCTCTCAAGTTTTATCAATTGATACTTCTTTCAAGCCAAGCAAGCCAGCAGCACTGTCTAAAGTACTGGAAACAGCAGCTTAAGTTATTCAAATTGGTTGGATTAGAAAAATTGGTCTTTAGCGTAGACCAAACACTTTAAAAAGCAAAGTAAATTTAACATGACTTCACTAATTTTTGCAACCGAAAGGTACACCGAACAGAAATATATTCACTCCAATCCTACGGAACACATCGAGCAAAGTACCTTGGAGTATCTGTACGCAGCTTTCTCGCTCTACGAATGCAAGCAGACTCTTAATAGAAAACAGTATCGCGCACTGTTGGAAGAGTATGGATGGGATAAGGGGAGTGCGGAAGAAAGGCGATCACTAAAAATAGCTGAGAATTTTCAAGCTTTTGTTGGTTGTCCGGAACACTTGGCTGTTCTACCAGTATCGGTATTGCTGCGGTTATGCTCGAAGAATTACAAGGTTTTGATTGAAAAGTTGCAAGATATTCCCATTGGAGGATTGACTTGCAGACTTGTCTTAGAACTGATTAAGGAAAGAGGAAAGTTTCTCAAATCTCAGAAAACAGAGAAAAAAGTTGGTAATTGGCGAGCAACACCAGATGGTAATCGATATTATACTTTCGGCAAGATTATGGAAGATGACCATCAAACAGGGGTGCTTACAGATAAGTTAATAGAGCAATCGGGATTGTCCCCGCAGAAGATTGTTCGAATGGCGATCGCTAACTTATACGATAATCTTCAAGCTGAGATTCCAACGGATAAAATTAGTTCTCTAATTGAGTTGATTACCGATGAAGAAACTGAGGATAATATCAACTCGGAAGATGTTGTCAGTCAAATAAACTGGGAATCCAAACAACAAGAATTTGAATCATTATTGCAAAAAGATACAGAGGATACTGAGCCTGAATACACTGATGAAGCAGATATTGACTCTGAAGAGGATGTAAAAGAAGTAGTAGATAATACACAGTTAGAGACACAAATTACTTCTGAACTACCTGTATCTGAAGAATTAGATTTAAAACTAGTTAGGAATCAACATCAAGATGATGAAGTATCCGAAGATATTTTAAACAAAGTTGAAATGCTAGTGCAAGCGACTGGTTGGGAAGAAGTTATTTCAATAACCCAAAATTGGACTGAAGAATTAAAATCTACTGTTTGGCAAGGGTTGACAGAGGAAGAGAGACAGTGTATTAATGAGCTAAAAAACCAGCATTTTGAAAATTTGGAGAAAATGCCTCAAGTTGGGGATAAGGTAATCTGGAATAATTGCCCAGCGCATTTGAATAGTTGGCAGCCATTTTTAATTGTGGATATACAAGGTACGGAAGCGAAGTTAGATGTTTACCAGCCTATGGTGCCGCTTGCTGAATTATCCAAGATTGAAAATTGAGTTGGTCTAAGTATTTTGCTTGCATTAAGGACTACGCGGGCATAGTTCATGTTTCGTGTAATATCCCCCCTTTTAATTAATTAAATATGAATTTAAGGCATTTTTGCTGAAAACCTGTAAAACGAGATGTAGGTATTATTAACGACAGTATATGCCGAATCTTATTTAAGATACTTAAATTCAAATTAAATATGCATAACAGCTTTCCTCAAGTAGCTAAGAGGTTTTTTAACCCAGAAACTCTAATACCTTTCTTGATTGGCTCAATTTTTTTATCGGTACTTGGTAACGCTATTAGTGACATATTAAAAGCGATTATTGGCGATACCACACCAGACGCGGTTAAAATTGCCATAGGTTCAGTATTAATTTTCATGTTTTGTATTTGGTTAGTAGGGAAATCATTAACTGCAAATCGACTACCGATAGATTTGGGTAAATCCTCACCTCGCAAACATAAAGGATTGATATTACTAGTGAGTCGAGAGGAACCTTGTCGCAAAGCAATAGAACATCATCTACCCGAACTGAAGTATTGCTGGTTGATTTGTTCTTCCCAGACTATCAACGTTGCGAAAAAACTACAGCAGGATTTTCCCAAACTGATAATTCCCGAACCATTAGTAATCAAAGATGTTTATGACCCGGTAGAATTTTCTCAAGTAGTTATGAACGTTTACGATCATCTTCCTAGCCGTTGGACAAAGGATGATATTATCGCTGATTTCACGGGAATGACTGCTCAAGCTAGTGTGGGAATGACAATTGCATCTTTATTAATGCGACAATCAAGATTGCAGTATACTCCAGCAGAATCAAGAGATGGCAAACCTACTGGAAATTCTTTAAATCCAATTGAAATTGCATTGACTGAAAAAAGATTGGTACGAAGCAAGAAATTGAAAGAAATTCATTGAATTGAACTAACATCTTTGTCATACAATTCGTATTACAGTATTAACAGGTTTGATTAGTTGAATAACCTTTTTACCGAAACCTTTATTTCTTCAAACGCAATTGGAATTATTTCACCCGACGTAAGAGTTGTTTCTTCAGCATAATTTCCGTCAACCGGGTTGCGAAAAACTTTAACGAGGCGATTTTTAAAATCCACAACCCAATATTCTTTAATTCCTGCTCCAGCATAAGCTTTCCGTTTCGTGTCTAAATCTTTACTCAAACTAGTATTCGCATATTCAATAACCCAAAAAACATTTCCTGGATATGGATGACGAGTTCGGTAAAGTTGTCTTAATGGTTGAACAATTGCTAAATCTGGTTCTGGTTCGGAATTTGTCTCTGGTATTGTTATGGGCTTTGCGTCACGTATAAGTGCTTTTTCTCCCAGTAGAGAACGTAAATAGTCCGCAGCATCTGTACTCAACTGCGCGTGTTCTGGTCCTTCTGGAGGCATTTCTACGATTTCTCCATTTAATAATTCAACCTGACGACCATAGATAAGACCAACTTCAATCATTCGGTGATAGTCATCAAGCGACCATTTGGCAGTAGTAACGGTCATCTTTAAATATTGTACAAATCGGATGGGACATTTATATTATATTTTAGGTAATGAGATAGTTTTTTAAGCAAAAGCCCCGTAAAAACTAGACACAAACAAGCAAACATTCTAATATTTGATTATCAGCTTGATGTTTGGCAGATCGAAGCGGGGGCTAAAACCTAGGGGGTTCTGCCAAAATCGCCAGAACCAAGACAATACAATAGTTTGAGCATTTGAGATATTGGATTAAATGAGAATTTATTTCAATAAGTGGTGCTGAAATCGACTTATTTTTGAGGTCTGCCAAAACCCGTTCTGGAGCGCTTGCTATGTAAGGGTTTCAGGGGACGGACTTCCGCCGACTGGATTAAGTCGGATTAGTTGGAAACGTTCTATACCTAATTCTTCGGTAGTACTTTGCCATGCCTTCCGCCGACTGGATTAAGTCGGATTAGTTGGAAACTAGCTATGCTTGGTTAGAAAATATTACGGATTGGGCTTCCGCCGACTGGATTAAGTCGGATTAGTTGGAAACGCAGGATCTACTTTATTAGAAGAACATACTGTAGAAAACTTCCGCCGACTGGATTAAGTCGGATTAGTTGGAAACAATTATAATTCTGGTGGAAACAATAACACCACACTCTTCCGCCGACTGGATTAAGTCGGATTAGTTGGAAACGAACCAGATGAACCACCACCATATTCAAATTCTTGGCTTCCGCCGACTGGATTAAGTCGGATTAGTTGGAAACCAATAGACCTCCCGTAGAAGTTGACCCAGAGGTTGCTTCCGCCGACTGGATTAAGTCGGATTAGTTGGAAACTGCGGATAACTCGTATATGCCGCCATCTGGCTATGCCTTCCGCCGACTGGATTAAGTCGGATTAGTTGGAAACTAGTTAGCATATAAGCAATATCGTATTGCTCTTTCTTCCGCCGACTGGATTAAGTCGGATTAGTTGGAAACTTGAGTTTTCAATTGCTTACAACGACAAGTCTAACCTTCCGCCGACTGGATTAAGTCGGATTAGTTGGAAACTTGAATGTCACGAGGTTTGCAACGATGTCAACATCCCCTTCCGCCGACTGGATTAAGTCGGATTAGTTGGAAACGTATTACTTTTTAATCTGAGATTAATTTATAAAATCTTCCGCTGACTGGATTAAGTCGGATTAGTTAGATAAAAATAATTATAAAAAAACCCTCTAAAAGCTAATTAGAGGGTAATTTTTTTATTAATAAGTAAGATTATTTAACAATACTAAAAGTCGTCACAAAATTAGTAAGGATTATTATTGATATCATCATGTTGTTCGCCGTAATGATGCAGATTTAATTTACCTTGCGAAGAAACACAAGTAACTCGAACGCTCTGAGTTATTCTAAAATGGTCAATATTCCCTTGATTCTTTAATTTGCTATATTTTATTCCGCCGCCATCTTGTTTCAAAACAGCAGTATCACCATTTGACTCATTTAATAAACGGCTAACATTCGCTAAAGTTTCTTGCAATTTAACCCGCTTATATTTTTCCCTCACTCTGTTGTAATCAGCCCTAAAACTATCTTGATATTCCAATCTAGAAAAAGGGATTAAATCGCCAGCCAATAAATCATCTTTACACTGATTCCAAATTAGCTGTCCCCAGGTTGAAAGGGTCATTTTACCATCAACTTCACCTAACATTGTTTCGGGAATTCCGTTAGTTTCCTGGGGAGAAAGTCCCGCACCAGCATTTAGTAAAGCTAGCTGCATGGTGTAAGGTTTAAATAAGGAAGTATCTACAGAAATTGGTAAGCGGGGAATGGTAATTAAATCGGATTTTTTACCTTCAAATATGTAAATAATTTCATCAGCGTAAAACATTCCAATGGTGTTGAGATAACCTTGCAAGCTCTTGAAACTACCTACTAAGTTAAAACATATTTTGTATTGACTCTCTCGTAAAGGTGGAATAGTTTCTTGCAGCCAAACAATCAAGTCATCAATTCCCACAGAAAATGCTTCTGTACTCGCAGTAGAAAGTCCGCTGGGAGCATAGATACTAGTATTAGTTAAACCTTGTTTTCTGAGAAAATTTTCGACAATTTGAGCGGTGATTTTACCTTGGATTGTATCGGTAGCAATCAGAAAATGGTAATCTTCTTTTCCTTGACTCAAATCCTCTTGGTAGACACCATAAATACCGTTTAATTCCGCACTTGCACGACGAATTTGGGGAATTTGGACGTTATTAAGCTGCTTATTTGCTCTTTCTTCGAGAGTCGAAATAATCTTTTTTACATTTTCTGGTGTGTCTTTTTCGTTTAAGTTTGCTGTATCGCGCAGTTGGGAATACCAATCTTCTTCTTCTGGATTAGCGCGAATAATTTGATTTGTTAGTAAACTGGTGCCGATGGTAGATAATATTACGCGACGCATGATGTTTTCACCTGATTTCAAGTTTTGCTACCACAGTTGTTGAAAACTGTTAGGACGATTTTGTTGTGAATTAAGAAATTCGATAAAATCCTGGGATTCCTGAGAATTATCTGGAAATACAGTTAACAATTCCAAGTATTTGAATGTTTTTTTGACAATTGGTTTTTTTGGATCTTCGGAATTTTTGACTAACCTCACAACTGGATACATTCGATGCCACAATCTACCAATTTGTCCCATTTGTCCGGTAACTGACGAACGATAAATAGAACCTTCCGATTGTATTCCACGAATTTCTTCTTGATAAGGTTTGTGTAACCAAAAGATAGCTCGGGAATCTTCTTTATTTTCTGCTTCTCGCCCCCATACTTGTACGTTATCGGGATGCCATATTTCTCTCCAATCTGCTTTCTCAGCGGGATTAACAGTTATACGTTGAATTTGCATCCAATAAGCGGCTACTTGCTGTACTTCGTTAATAAATTTAGTTACATGATCTAACTTACGGACTTTTACATCATTAATTAGCGATCGCTCTCCCAACCATTGCCAATGACAGCCAATCAATGATTTATATTGGTTTTCGTAGTATTCTTCATAAAATAAGCGGTGGTCTGCTCTACGCCATGATTTGCCAAAACCACCAAATATCATTGCAAACTGAGTTAAAGCTGCAATCAATTTTTTCAATGCTTGTTCCTGTTCTGGGTTGGGTAGTTTTTTTGCCAATAACCAAGTCAATTCCCCTTCAATATCGTAGGTTGGTTGTAGATAACCCGCTCTACCAAAATCCCCTGGATTATCTTTGAGTACTCGGAAACTCATTCCTAATAATCCGATCACAGCTTGACCTTGAATTCCACCGAATAGATGATTAATAATTCTATCTGCGGTATCTGCATTAGTTAATCCCCCAAAAATTCGCAGTGCATGACCTCTTATTGCTGCACGGAATACGTTGGCTCGAAACTCTCCTGTTCCATCAATTAGCTTTGCTGCTTGCCCTTGACCTTTTAACTTAGTGCGGTAAAGTACATTGCCAGTATGCTTTTCTGGTTGTCCGTATCCAGCACATACGCGGCTACCAATTCCGGTAGATATGGCTTTTTCCCAAATACCCCAAATCACTTCCCATTCCGTATCATCTAAAGTGATGTTACTAGAAATACCAAATTTCAGTTCTGGCTTATGGAGAGAAATTTGAATAAAAGCGCCAGAATCTTTTTTACTAGATTTTACCTGCCAATTTTGCTGGGGATGAACGATATCGACTAAATCTTCCGTCCAAGCAGTATCGGTAGGATAACCACCATGAAAGCGCAAAATTCCGGGTTGGAAATCATCATTTAAAGATTTACCGCAATAGCGTTCGGCTTCTTCTTTGGTACAAGCGCGACGGAATATACCTTTCATGCTACTTCCGGGATAAAATGGCCAACCTTTGGCACCAATTACAGGACGAATTACACCGTCATCTTGTCCGCTATTGGTAATAAATCGCCAAGTCAAATTATAGGTGCGAGTTTGAACAACTCCGGTAATTTCGGGAAGTTGGGCATAAGTCTTCTCCACCCATTCCGAAGCCCAACGTGTAGCATCTTGTTCTTCTCTACGAGGAACTAATCTTTGAATTTGGCAACGTCCGTCAATTTGCGCTCGAAATAACATCGGGACTTTTTTCGCAGGTTCGGGAACAGTCATGATAAATAATCCTTGAATTTATTTTTTAATGCAGAGGTTTAATTGAATATTTATTTTCCAATGCCCAATGCCCCATATCCATTATTTATAACGTTGCGTCCACCAAACAATGCAGTCACACAATTGAGTTAAAACTGCTAAAGAAACCCGTTGTTCGTCTATTTTTAACTGCCAAAGTTGGTCGGACATTGTTTGAATTTGGTTGACATTATTAGCATCAACTGGCTCGTTCGGAATCAAAACTCCCGCTTGTTCCATAATTCCTACCAATGCATCCCAAGTTTCCTTCCAATATTGAGATTTTTTCGGTTCCTTAGCTTGCAAACGCAAATGTTCCCCCCAAAAACGCTCCAATCCATAAGCAACAGCCATCCGCATTTTATAGGATTGATTAAGAGACTTATCATCCCGCTGTTTGGCGTTTAATACTAATTTTTGTGCTTCTCGATCTAAATCGTAAGATTTCCAACCCATGATTAATAGTCTCCTGCTAATTTCACCTGACAATGACCAAATCCGATGGACTCTAAACCACCAAAATATAAATCTTCAGATGTTTTACCATCACCAAAAGGCTTCCAACCTTTTTCTTTTAAAGCGATAGGAAATATTAAAATACTTCCTTCGGGTAAAGCTTCGACGTTAAAAAATGCTCCTCCTTCAACTTTCTTTTGATCATCAGCTAGCTTTACCCGACTTTGACGATAAAGCGCCATGTCGTGGAGCATTGCGATATCATTGTCAGCAACTACCAGTAAATTATCGCGATTGAAACTGGCACTACTTGGTATCCATTCAGAAAGATTATCCTCATGTTCAATCTCAATAAAACCCAGATTGAAAAATAGAACTCGGTGATTAGTGCCAACTTGACGACTTTGTAAGGCTTTTGGTGCTGTATATGGTAGTGGTAATTCTGCTGTAATTCCAGCAATTTGCTTGTAACGTTTAAGTAATCTCCGACAGGTAATCCAAACGATGGGTTGACCGGGACAAAATACTGGAAGCCATACTAAAGAAGCATATTCAAATTTGATCAGTGCTTCTGTAGTTTTATTTTCTTCACCCGATATAGCTTCATGACCGTACCATGTTCTTTCATCGTCCTTGGAATTTGAACGCATATCAGCCCGAAATCTCCCGCGAATCGAACTACCGGGAATAATCCCCGTTTGGGTAAATTGGTCGCGAAAAATCAAGTTTAAATTCCCCGTTTCTTCCCCAGCACTTGCTCCGATGTGTAGCGGTGCTAAGGTTTCAATAATGCCGTAAGCTTTGTGATACATTTTACTTGTTATTTGTTGGTGATTAGTTGTTCGTTATTACTCATTACTTCTTACTCAACCAAAGGTAACGCTAACCCACATCCCCAGCGTTTAAGTGAAGGTCCTTCTTTGGGGAACCAATTTACATCCCAATCTTGCCAAGGTTTATCTATGGGTTCTTTTAATACATAAACAGTACCCGCAGGAACCGCATAACGTCCGCGAGATAATAGCTTAGTTTCACCTTTTCCCCCCAAACGGTAACGAAAAGGTATAGGACGAGCGGTAAAAAGTGCTTCTAGTTGCCAAACATTTTTTTCTTGGTTTTCTGGTATTGGTTCTTCTTGCTGGTAAAAAGTGCGATCGCGTTTTTCTAAGTAAACGGGTACTCGCTTCGATAAACGATTGGAACCCCAAACCGCAGGGGTAATTAATGCAAAACTATTTCCTACTGATTTTTTTAATAAATCGGTAAGTGATTGACAAATAGGTTCGCATCTGACATCAACCATATGTCCTTCACCACCAAAGCGATACCAACCATTTTTTAGTTCGGTGTTTGACAGATACACCAAACAAGTACCAGTTTCCATCTGAACCGAATTTTCTAGAAATAAGCTTCCTTGTTCTTCGTGATTTCTAATTACGTGTCTTTCTTCCAATTCCAAGCGTGGATGTAAATGAGCTAGGAATTTCCAAGGATTTTTCTTAACTTCTTTGGGATTATTCCAATTATTAATTGCTAACCAAGTATTATTATCATATTTATCGACGGGAGTTTCATTGTCTTTATTTCTCCATTCTTCATGTTCGCCGTTCCAATTCAATTTATCAACAATTTTTTCATTTTTAACTAAATAATTCTTGGGAGTTGGTACATAAAAACTTTGTTTAGTTGATGTTAACTCGTCTGTATTTCCCCAAAATGGTCCAGCTAACATCAAACGGAGGATATCTGCATTTTCATCTTGAGAAGCTGCAAATAAACCCGATAAAGTCGCAGCAGTAGGAGGAAAACTACTACCAGAACGTCCGACTAAGTTTTCTGGTGAGAGAAATCTTCCCGAACTACCGTAAAGTAAACCCAAGGGTTCGATAATAATTAAATGGGTAAATGGGGAGCGAGGAGGAATATCTTTCGATTCTTCTGATGCGTTTTCTGGGGTTTCTACTGCTGACATAAATGAAATCCTACTTTTGCAAGGTTAATTATCCAGTTGGTTAAAGCTTTGTTGACTTTGGTTTGGTCTACTTGTGCTGATTTTTCTTGATAATACATCCGCTCTTCCCCTAAAATCCCCGCACTAATTTCTGTTAAGTTCGCATCGTTAGGGTGTAATTGATTTTGATTATCTTTAATTTTGTCTATATAATCGGGAAAATATATCTCGAATAAGCCCAATGCAATATCTAAACCATCATCATCAAAAGCGTGACGGGATTCTAAAACTGCGACATCATTATATATATGCGTCCAATTTTGCTTTTTATCGCGATCGCGATAACCCGATAGCAAACCAGCTTCTAATAGCCACCAAGGACACACCCATTCTAAGTGATTACCGTTGTTGAATAAAATCCGGTAAGCAATGCGATCGCGTCCGTCATTTTTTGCTGACTTCTCCGCTTCCCGACAATGTTGTAGTATATCCCGCTGGGGTATTCCACAAAAAGCCCACACAAAACCGACGCTGACAGTAATTTTCTTTTGTTCTTCCTTAATAGTTTTATTTTGATGCCAAATCTTGGATTTAAAATCCTCAAACCAATCAACACAATATCTTGCTTCTAATTTATCTCCTTCATCTTCCCTATCAAAAAATACACCTAAAAAATCATCACCTCCTGCATAAATCACACGACCAAATTTTAAGGGTTTATTTTTGAACCATTTACCCCAATCTCGCATTTCTTGACTAAAAGCATGGGTTTTTTGGGGATAGTTTTTGAGATATTCACCAGCTTTATCACCATCTCCTTGAAACCAGCCTTGAAAACCTCTATTTTGTTGTGCTTTATCAGCTTGACTATTTTCTTTATGTCGGTTTAAATCTTTGAAGGAAGAAGGTTGTAAATCATTGGATATCTGTTGGATTTGTTCAATTAATGGTTCAATATTTGCCCCGTTTTTACCAAAATCTTTTCTAAAATTCTCAATTAATTGATTAGAAACAGTCTCATAGGTAATCATTCGCTTGATTAACTCAGGAATACTGAGTTCTTCTTTCGGATCAATCAATGATTCCCCTAACTTCTCGCTGAGTGCTTGATAAAAAGCAGTGACATCCTTCTTTTCTTGCTGGTAATTATATTTGCGCGGGTCGGAATTTAAACCGAGTTTTGGATATGCGATCGCATCTGCACCAGAAAGGGTAGAACTCTCTCCCTGCCAGTTTATCCCAGTCCAATCACGTCCGCGTTTTTTCTCATTCAGCTTTTTCCTGACATCGCTTATACTTTGATTCTCATTACCCTGAACCCAAAAAAATTCCCATGCATATTTCGTCCACAAACCCCAGGTTCTTCTCCAAGGAGTATAATTAACTTCAATATTTTCAATCACTTTAACATTTTCTTCAACCCACTCCCGGCAAGTCTCTGTAATGCATTTCCAAGCTTTTAAGAGTACCGATTTAGCTTCATTTTCAGGGAAGTTACCATCGATAATAATCTGGTTCGGCATTCCCTGAGTGACATTTATCGAAGCTGGAGAAATGACTGTACAACCATGCTTATCAGCAGCGTTACAAATTACCCAAGATATGTAAGAAAGTAGATATGAACTCCCATATAAATCTCGTAACTTCCGCGACTTTTCGATAAACCCCTGCACGGGAGCAAAGGTAATTACTGTGTAAATTTTATTTGTCATACATCTAAAAACTACTCAACGGTTATGTATTTATGCTTGTATACATCAAGCTTTAGACTTCTATTATTTTTCAATAAGGTATTAATTATCTTAATTTGTTCTCCAGATTACATTTTTTATCAAATTTACGCTTAAGTATTAAATATTACAGTTAACAATAATCTTATTTTTAACAAATAATGATTTGTTTTGGATTAATTTAAGATTTCCCCGAATGCAAGCTTCCTTCAACATTTCGTCAAATGAATCAATACATCTGCTAAAGCTTTCACCATCGGACGAGTTGATAAATTCTCCCCTCGCTTCAAACTATGTACGCTACCTGTGAGTACGGGATTGCTTTCTAGCAATTCGTTTGTATCCTTTCTCCAACCTTCGCTAAATAAAACTTCATCTTTAACAGCATTTAACTGACTGTGAATTTTGGCGATTATTTTTAGCCCCAAAATTTGACAAAAATTCTCCCATTCTGCAAATAAACTGATGTCTCCCGATAAAATAACTGCGTGAGTTGCTGGTTGCATAATTAGCTTATTTTCGTCGGTAATTTTGCCACCAACATCGATAATATTGATTAATTGATTAGCGCTTCTGACCCATTTAGCTGCTTCTTTCGCAAATTCTGGGGTTACTGGTGCCTTATTCTTGAGCTTGCAATCTAATGCTAATGATGCATTATTTTCGCAAGCTTCTTGATGCCATGAACCTTCCCCATCTGGACAAGCCGTGATTATATATGGATAAGGTGCGTTGACATGAGCTAAAATTGCTTTTTTCAAACCGTCTCGCAAACATGATTTACCCGATTGCGGTGGTCCACATAAAACTACTTTAATGCGCGATCGCTCTTTTTGGGGTTCTGTGGTTTCAATTAAATCTCCGACTTGATATTCTGTGGAACCATGTACGGAGGTGACTATATAAGTCTTGTGTCTGATAGTACCATCAATTGTACTAATTTTACTACCTAGCTTTGGGTCTAATACGGCTACCGCTTCGTATAAATGTACCAGTTTGTGGGAAAGAATATAAGCAACCGGAACTGATTGCGGACCATCAATTAAGATGCGTTTACCTCCAGAAATCTCTCCCGAATCAAGCATTTGAGTTATTCTTTCTAGTGCATCTTTGGCAATGCGATCGCCCTGTGCGGGAATGTTACGATTGAAACCAACGTGCAGGACATCGCCTTCTAACTTTATCTGGTAACTTTGCATACAATAATTAACTCCTGCGGTTACTGGTTTACTATGACATGGAAGTGGAATAGGCGTATTCCATGTTTAAGTAAGAAGTAAAAAGTAAGAAGTAAGAAGTAAAAAGTAAAAAGTAAGAAGTAAGAAGTTCAGTAGACATCTCCGAAAAAGAATGTAGAGACGCGATATAATGCCTATGGCTTACGCATTGACATAAAATACAAAACATAAATATGGGGAAAGCTATATCCATCGTAGGGGTTTAGCAGTGCTAAACCCCTACATATGACTATATAGTCATAAACTGTCAAAGCTTGAGATGACATATTTTCGTCAACGCATACCATAATTAATTTGTACAGTGCGTAAGTCCTAATTCCTTACCAAACAATAAAATCCGAATTATCAAAATCTTGCTCTTCAAAATCTGGACTTTCAAAATCCGAATTTTGAACAATATTCACCGAACTATTCATTCCACAGAAATAACAATCATCCGTCTGTAAATACTTGGTATCAGTTTTGCGCCAGTCGCTACCGGGAAACTCGTAAATCCAGTCAATCCCAGAATCTACATTCAAGAAACCGCTTACCATCCCGTGAATAACTCCCACAGCAGTACTTGCACAAATACTATTTAACCAGAACACCGATGGGTCATTTACTCCTTCCAAATAGCCTGCACCCGCAGCCATGTGATTAATTTGCGCTGGTGCAGACTCTAATGCAGCGCGTTGTAGGTTGATGATATTACCGCACATCAAACACCAGTTACCACCCAGAGGAGGAATGCTTATTCTGCAATACATTCGCGGTGTGTTATCTGGCTTTACTTCTATGTGAGTTCCCAAGCATACCAGAGGACGCATATATTGCAATGCTAATTCCTGAGCAGTTTTTCGAGAAAGATGATTGTCAGTGGCTACTACAATTAAATCGCAACTAGCTATTTCTTGTTTCGCTAATTCATTTTCAATTATGGTTGGTACGGTTTTAACGTGGGAACCTTGAGCATAGATTTTTTTGATGAGGTGCTTGACATAATGTACTTTATACCAATTTTGTTCTACCATTTCTTGGGTTGCACCAGTCATTCGATTGAGATTGATTGTCTCCAATTTGTCAGGGTCAATTAGTACCCAATTGTTTACACCCAAACGACCTAATAATTCAGCGAAAATAGAACCTATTCCACCGCAACCAATTAACCCTACTTTTAGTTGATTAAGAGTCTTTTGATTGGTTTCTCCAAAGATTTGTTGACGAGTAAACATTAAATCTGGGTTGTTAGTAATCTCTGGAGAATTGGAGATTGCAAATAATGAATTACAAAATTCAACCCGTTCAAACTCTCTTCCTCTTCTATTCCAGATCCGAAACTTGCCTAATTGTAAATTTTCGTCAAAGACTCCCGAAATCAAACGAGGCTTTTTGGGAAAACTAGAAGCAATAAATCTTGCATACTCTGACTCATAGCGGTTATCAACGTAAGAAAAGTCGGGAATACCTCGACCAGCATGAGTATGAATGTGAACTATATCCAAACCCGGTGTAATGTGATTTTCCAATAAATAGGAATGAAAATGTTGTGTTAATACCAAACCATCGGTAGATTGATGTTCGTAACACTCAGCAGTGGGAACAACCCAAGTTTTGGGAATATATCGAATTTTACGTTTTGAAATTTGATGACGTTGGCAAAATAAAAAACCAATTACTTCTTCGTTAAACATCCGAGAATTAAGCATTGATTTTTGAAAATCAGACCACATTTTTGGTGGTATATGTAGAGAAATTTTAGTATTCATTGTTGTCGATAATTATTAGTTGTTAGTGGTTGATTTAGATTTATGGTGCGTGACGGTAATTTCAAGTTATTTTGTTAGAAGTGATAAATTATCGTAACCGTCACACACCCTACAAAAATAAATATCCTACTTATTACTTATTACTTATTACTTACTACT
This sequence comes from Rivularia sp. UHCC 0363, assembly GCF_034931125.1. Lineage (NCBI taxonomy): Bacteria > Bacillati > Cyanobacteriota > Cyanophyceae > Nostocales > Rivulariaceae > Rivularia > Rivularia sp. UHCC 0363. The sequence goes on from NZ_JAYGHM010000037.1 coordinate 26,697, forward strand.
TATTACTTCTTACTTAGTTAATCGTCACTGTTAATCGCATGACGTGCTGTTACAAACAATGTGGTGAGATTGTGACCGTTTTCAGCATTGTTACTAGGTCTCCAAGAGTTCAACCAGACATCGTGATTAAATCCTCCTCCTAACCCAACACAATACCAATACCATCCTTGTTCGCTTAAAAATGGCGCACCGTAATAACTTTGTCTGGTAAAATGATGGTCGCCTTCTCCTACAGTGTTCCACGGATAATTGAGATAGCAGCCAATGGGAGGAAGTCGTGGGTAATCTGACGGTAATAGGAACAAAACATCTGTATTAGAAACCTTAAACTTTTTAGAAGATAAAGGCATTCCCTTAATTAAAATAGCCGTATATCTTATGTCATCTACAGTCTTGCTACCAACAATTATATTTTTGGCAACTTTTTCTAATAATTTAAGTTCTTCTATAATTCGCGAACTAGGTTTAAATCCCAATTTATCTTGACTAATTGTAATTGCCATAATTCACCTTCTTTAACTATTACTTCTTACTTCTTACTTATTTCTGATTTCTCATTCCCTTAACAATCTTGGGTACAGTCCAAACCTTTGAACCTTCCTTCAACGCTTCGTTGTTTTTCAAAGGACGAGTACCACTAAAACCTTCTTCCATTACATCATCTTGACCAATCTCTGGCAGTTTTTTTCTTAATTCTTCAACAGTGGCACCTTTTGGTAAATCAACCAGTTTACCGTTAACAATCGCTCTCATTTTCTAACCTCATTTTGTTCGTATTATTCGGCTAATGGTAATTTCAAATCTCCCTCAGACTGTAAGTCTGGGGCTACACAAACCAAGTCCACCTTCGTGGACTAATAAAATTGGAATGTTTTCTAGAAACCAACTCTACTTGTTTTTGAAGCTGACTATTATCATCTTTTTGTTGATTATTTGTACTGCAAATAGACCACACAAAAAGCAACGCGATGATGCTGCTTATTTTAATCAATGATATTTGCTTTGATTGCTTTGATGTCAATTTTTCTAAGAAATCTATTCGCTGTTCGAGTTTTTGTAAATATTGTAAATTATCTTGACTGCTAATGTGAGTTAATTGAGATTGTAGATACTCGCAACGTCGATTGATATACTCAATGTTGTGCGTTATTTCATCAAATTGATTTAGTTTTTGATTGGTTAGCTTCCCGTTTACTGTTTCCATAAATAACTCCCTTGATTTTTTATTTATTTCAACTATGTTTACTCATACATCAAATACATTTGCATGACCAATTCGGTGAAAATTCTCGTTAGAATTATGTGGGTCAAATTCATCAAATACTTCGGTTAAATCTACTACGCTATTAGCTGAATTCTTTAACTCGCTTCCTAACGATTGTTCTACTGAAGCAACCTCAACTCTTATTCCTCGTCTTCTTAATTTTTGTGCTAAATAAGCAAAATCCGAATCACCCGTTACCAAAACCACGATATCTGGTTTAATTTCTAAAGCTAATTCCATCGCGTCTATTGCCATTACCACATCAACATTATTTTCATAACCATCTCCTTTGGCTTTACCTTCTTTGGTAACAATTAAAAACCCATTACTTTTTGCCCAGTAGATAAATTTTTCTTTGCTTTTTCGCTGTTCCTCAAATCTTTCTTTTGCGGGAGGTAAACCGAAATAAATTACCATTTCAATTAGTTCTCTACCTTCTTTGGGGTCAGCTAAATAATCCCGCATTTTATGCCAGTTTATTTTACGATTAAAACTTTGTGCTGCCATAAAAGCGTTATCACCATCAGCTATAACCATGACTCGATGTAGATTTCCCATTCGATTTTTAACCTTGTTTTGGTTTTTTTGTTTGCTTGATTACAATTAAAACCCATAGGTGGAATATGCTTTTTCCGTATTGTTTTTTTAAAGAGAATAAAACCTCACACCGCACTGACAAGCACCCCTCTTTTATTAAGGATATGGCGTATATATAAGTTTTTAGATTTGTTTCGCAGCGTTTAGATCCCCCCTAACCCCCCTTAAAAAAGGGGGGAATAGATTCAAAGTCCCCCTTATACAAGGGGGATTTAGGGGGATCGAACGAGATATGTATACACCGTAGCCTTATTAAGTAATTTGAGAGCATCCTAGGAATTAACTTTTTTATTTTTAAAAAATTAATACTAAATCCATAAAGATATTTTTAAAAGTGGAAATATCCCTTTCCACCATGCAATTAAATTAAATATATGAAATCAAGAAAACACGAAACATTTACTACTAATTATGGACATCAAAAAATCTTTGCCTGTCAAGATTGAAGCTCATGAAGCAAGTTTAATTCAAACTAAAAATGAAATTCAGAAATTTATTAAAGTATCTGAGGGTTTAATATATGACCAGGTTGGACTTGATGCTTGTCTTGGACTTATCCCGGTAGCAGGTGGAATGTATACCGGAATAATGGGTATATGGTTATTATCGCAATCCTACAAAGTACGAGCCGATAACGAAGATAAATTAATGATTGTCGCTCTTACTTTTGTTGATTTAGTCGTGGGTATTGTTCCTATTTTTGGTGACATCCTCGATGCATTTTTACGAGTTCATGCTTTGAATGGTAATCGCTTAATTACACATATCGATAAACAGCTTTTATTAATTGAAAATACTCGCGAGCAATTAAATCAAGGTTTTGACCTGGATTTAAACGCTTTGGAAAATATTTTGCTTGGATAACTCTGAAGTTGAAAATAACAGCTTGGATTTAGTTTGATTTGCGGGAGCATCGAGATTCTTTTACGAACCGTACTTATTTTGTTTAACTAAAAAGGGAAATAGTCAAATGAATAAATTAATTGTAGGTATCGCAGCATTAGGTTTATGTTTTGTTTCTCCAGGTATCGCGAATTCCCAGCAGATTACTAGATTTGAGCATCGAGACGATATATACTATCACCAAAACTTAAATTCAAAAGGTGTTGCACACTATCAATATAAAATTCCTGCGAATACATTTGGAGTTTTCACGCTAAAAAATAACAGCAGTAAGTCAGATTTTGATATTTATGTCTATGATTCTAGTAATGGAAAACTATTGACTAAAGGAGAGAATTCGGGGACACAAACGGAATTAGTTATTACACAACCTGTTGCAGTGGATAAATATGCCTATATTAAAGTTATTAACTATGGTTCCCAAACATCTCGATACAGACTTTATGCGAATTATGTAAATCCTGCGAATAAATTTTTGATTGCATTAGCCCAGGTTCCTTTCTGTAATCCGGAACAAAATGATAAAACATCTTCTAGAGTGTTTACAACTATTTCCTCAATTCTTCAAGGTAATGATGTCGGAGGTGTAGCTAAAGAAGTTTTTATAAATGAAGTAACTATGGAAATGAAGAAGCAATTTGGTTACGGATGCACGGGTGAATTTATGGTCAATTGGGGTGTTTCTATGGTTCGAGGTTTTTATCGAAATTATTAGTTTTCTTAAAAAATTACAATAACTTTCAATAAAAACCCTATCAATTAAATTGGTTGGGTTTTTATTATTTAAAATTACTACTTAAAATAAAGTTATGGATTCACCAAGTGCATATTCCGCCCGAATTACTTTAATTTCTTCCTGTGTCTCTACATCGTCTTCATATTGGGCTTCTTCAGCTTCAAAAATTTGTTGTTCAATTATTTCTTGAAGTTGACGTTTTTCTTCTAAATCTAAAGAAGAAATTGCTTGTGCAAACGCTTGTAAAGATAGTTGTAGTTTAACGATGGCAGGCATTTCTAATCTTTTGGCTGTGTTGTTTTTCGGATTATTACATCCATGCTGATTCTAGCATTTATATTTTTATCAGTGAACATTTTTTCTGCTTTTGTAATTAATGCTACGTTTCCAACTAATCCGAATTAACCCAATCGGTGGGGTGTTCATTCCTATCCTCATAGCTGTAAGGAAAACGTTTCCAACTAATCCGAATTAACCCAATCGGTGGGGAAGCTGGATACTCTGTTTTCGTATTGAAAAAAGAAGTTTGGTTTCCAACTAATCCGAATTAACCCAATCGGTGGGGAAAATTTTCTCCATAGACCAAAACCTCGTTGCAAAAAGTTTCCAACTAATCCGAATTAACCCAATCGGTGGGGTTGAGTGGTTTAACAAAGCGTTGCTTTGCTATCAACAGTTTCCAACTAATCCGAATTAACCCAATCGGTGGGGATAACGGAACAACTGATGTAACTTGAACCAGAAGATGGCAGTAACTGCCAAGAAGTGCTTCCACAAGGTAACTGCCACAAAGTGCTTCCACCTTCATCAGAAAGTATAAAATCACGGAAGATAATAAATATTATACACGAGGTTTAAAATTAGACTTATTGTGTAATTTATAACGTTTAAATATTTGGCGACATAAATCAGGACAATATCAGTACACTAGATTTTTGAATTATAAGAAGGGCGATCGCCAAAATTATAAGCAGTACCTAAAAGCTTGGAAATAAGCATCTAAGTTAATCCACAAGATGTTTTTTGTACAGTGCGTAACTCCTAATCATATCTAATTCAACGTTTCCAACTCTTCCTCTAACTCGTCTAGAAGGTGGTGAATTCCGTATTGATTGAATCATTTTTAACTGGTGTGATGAAAATCCCTGGGATTTAGACCACTCACTAAAATCAGATTCTGTCAATATTATTACCTCGGTACGCAATTTATTCTTGAATTGCATACTTCCATTGAAGCAAATATTTTTTCTTTGAATTTTAAGAACTGTTAATTTTTTATACTTACTGCCATCAAGTCCTTCCAGTAAGGTGGAGTAATAAGCTTTAAAACTCTTTTCCTGACTGCTTTTTAACCTATTTTATCTTGAATTTTTGTTTCCTTCAGTCAATGACTAAATTTGATTGCTTTCCATATATCTGTACTAATTAAGATAGTGATTTTTATATTTTTGTGTTTCTGTCTCTATCTGAAGGTATAGCAATGTTGGCAGTAAATTTTTTTTGATGCTGGGTTTTTCAAAGATGCAGGAAGGCTCAAACATTTGATAAATAAAGGTTTTCATTATATTTGTCCGTGGAACATACTTACTGCCACTCAAGTGCTTCCATTTTTATACTTTCTGCCATCAACTCCTTCCACCTGGGAGATAAATTGCTTTTCTCTACAACGCATTAATAGGTGTTTGAGGCTCAGATACTGCCATCAACTCCTTCCACCTTACTGCCAACGAGTGGGTAAAGTGACAACTGATTTGGCAATAATAAGTGAAAAGTTTCCAACTAATCCGAATTAACCCAATCGGTGGGGAATTGGTTGTCTAGGTGGAATAATTTGGGGAGCAGGAAAAGTTTCCAACTAATCCGAATTAACCCAATCGGTGGGGGTGGGGTGACGAAATGACAACCTATGAAAGTTTCCAACTAATCCGAATTAACCCAATCGGTGGGGGGAAGCAACTTTTAGAACTTACTTGAAAGAAACAGAGTTTCCAACTAATCCGAATTAACCCAATCGGTGGGGTCTTTTTTAACTACCAATATCTACCATATACCGCGTTTCCAACTAATCCGAATTAACCCAATCGGTGGGGGAAGAGATATCAGTGACAAGGGGGATTAAAGTAAAGTTTCCAACTAATCCGAATTAACCCAATCGGTGGGGTTTACAGTAAGGAAACTTCTGAACTTAAAGAAAAAAGTTTCCAACTAATCCGAATTAACCCAATCGGTGGGGAAAAAGTCTTTATGAAAAACATTGTTTGCTAATGTTTCCAACTAATCCGAATTAACCCAATCGGTGGGGTTTATAATGGGCAAATAGTTCCATCTATAGCGTTTCCAACTAATCCGAATTAACCCAATCGGTGGGGAATCTCCAGCTGGGAAGACAGAAACGGCAATAGAAAAAACGTTTCCAACTAATCCGAATTAACCCAATCGGTGGGGGCTTGTCAAAAATATCGGTTAATCCAGTTGATTTTAGTGTTTCCAACTAATCCGAATTAACCCAATCGGTGGGGAGTTCGCTCAGCAGCCCTTATCCAGTAAGAGTTTCAGGAGCCAAATCGACGCATCTCTGAAAAACATTATACATGATGCCCAAAATTCCACAAAACAGCAAGCTCAAACCCTTGCCCAGCAAACAATCGACGCATCCCAACGAAAAAGGTGGTATTTGGGCGATTTGGCGAGATGCGTCGATTTTCATGTTACCTTTATCTCCGTAATTAATCTAAAAGCTAGATTACATAATAGTTTGGCGGTGCGTGAGGATGTTCGCTACCAATAGTTAACACCCTGGAAACTGCATCCTCGCTAATCCAATAAAATCGCACATTGTCTTCGGATGGTTTAACGATTTTTTTTGATTTCTCAAAAAGTTGTCGCATTTCATCCAAATTCAAAAAGCATTCAAATACAGAAAATTGTACTCGTTGCCCATAACCTTCTAAAAAGTTAGATAACTTAGTGCGTCTTTTATCATTAGGAATATCATATACAACAACCACTAGCATTTTCAATACTAAGAATTAATTTGTTACTTAAGTATAAGATGCTTAACAAGTAAGAAGTAAGAAGTCTTTTTAAACTCATTACTCATTATTTATTAAATAGATAGGCGTAATTAAATATAAGATAAGACCTCACCCTCAATCCCTCTCCTTATTAAGGAGAGGGAAGTTGGACTAAGGGTAAGGTTTCATATTAATTTGACCCACTTACTTACTCGTAAAGCTTAATCTAACCCGCTCTTAAGAAAGATTCATAGGGAATATCAGATAACAAACAGCGTTTATATCTCCTAACTTGTAATTGAACCGCGTGTCTATATGTTACTTGAGAAATTAAATCTGGATGAGAAATTTCTTCGTTCATCCTCTGTTCAAACTGTTTCAAAAAAACTCTCCTTGCGGTTTGGCTTAAATATACTCCTCCTGTAGTTGCTACCACATCAAAATCTTGTGGTTTAAATAAAGACTTGTTAATAATTTTTAAAACCAAACTATCAACAACAGGAGAACGAAATTCTTCCATCAAATCAAAAGCTAAATATGTCTTTTGTCTCTCACCATAGTGAAAATGACCGATATATGGCGAAAGTCCTTCAGCAATAATAAAGCTTAATACATTATTAAATAACAGCGTATATCCAAAACTTAACAATGAATTTATCTCATCAGTAGGAGGTTGACGAAATCTCTGAGAAAAACTAAACGCAGAATTAGTAATTAACTTACCAAAAGCAGGAAAATATCTTGCAGCAGCAATTCCTTCATAACCGCGCAAAGTATCTAAATTATCCACATAATTTAAAGCATCAATATCTTGATTGATTCCATAGATAGCTTCTTCTATTTTTTCTATTTTGCGTCTGCGATTGAATCGCATTAATAACTGTTTTGAATTCAACAACTTACCGAAAACAACTGCTCTTGATACGCTAAATCGAAATAAATCATCATTACGTCTTTCTACTTGAACTAACTGATTATCTAAATGAATAGACTCTTCACTCCATAAATGACCTTGATATTTACCGCTTTGACTCAGAAATATCACCGGAATTTGTGATTGCAAACAAGCTTGAAGTACGGGAGTTGATAATTGAATGTTACCAAATACTAGAATTTGCTGCACATCACGAATCGGAACTTCAAGTTTCGGCTTTTCTGAAACGTGAATAATAAAGCGTTGATAGTCTTTATAGATATTTGTTCCTTGTTCAATTAAGTAAATAGCTGCCATTTCTTGATTCCAAATGTTTTTTTGAAAAGGACTATCATCCTCTTCTATTTCGATAGGTTTTTCCGTGATTGTTTCAGCAAAATACGGTTTATGTAAATAACGTATATTTTCATAACCCAAACCAGCAAAACTGTTATTTACCGAAGTAGAAGTTTCGATTAAATCTAAACTATCTTCCTCTTCCAATAGGGGTTTTGATAGTTTTTTTTTACTAGTTCTTGTTGTATGTTTTCTAGTTGTTCTTTCCTCGCGATTATTATCTATCCCTGACTGTAACTTGGCTTTATTCGCATCAACAGGAAAAATAGCATCTCCTAAGAAACCATGACCTAAAAATCTAAACCCGCGTTCAAAACTAGTAAGTTGGGTTTTCTCGGTATTTATTTCTAGTCCGATTGAATCCAACAAGTTGATAACTTCTGATTTCGCTGTTAAAATTCGTTCTTGACAACTTGATAGAATCAAAAAATCATCTGCATAACGCACAATTTTTAAATCAGTTGCGCTGATGATTTCATCAAATTCATGGAGATAAATATTTGCCAAAATTGGAGAAATTACCGCACCTTGAGGAATACCTTTTTGAGGTAAAATTATTCCTTCTCTAGTTTCCACCCCAACTGATATCCAAGATTTAATTAAGCATAAAATTCCTGGATGATCGAGATGTAACCTTACTTCTTTTAATAACCTATCGTGGTCGATATTATCAAAAAACTTGACAATATCAGCATCCAAAACCCACACGTAACCCATATCTCGCCAATCAGCAATTTTTTCTACTGCATTGATATAAGATAAATTAGGACGATAAGCAAAACTGACTGGGGAAAATTTCTCTTCCATTACTGGACTCAGTACATTTAATAAAGCCTGCTGAACGATTCTGTCCCGAATTGTTGGTATTTTTAATTCTCTTTGGGTGCCATTTCTTTTAGGAATAATTACCTGTTTGCAAGCAGAGGGTTGATAACTTCCATTTGCTACTGCATTCATTAACTGATAAATATTAACCGTTTGATTCCCAGCAAAACTACTTATTGTTTCCCCATCTACACCCGCGCAACCACGTTTGTCGGCAACCTTTTCCCAAGCACGTTGAAAGTTATTGATATCTATGAATTTACTAGCAATGTCGCTCATGTTAAGTAAGAAGTAAGAAGTAAGAAGTAAGAAGTAAGAAGTAAGAAGTAAGAAGTAATAAACTTGTAGGGTGCTGTGACGGTTACAGAAAATTTTCGATTGTGACAACGATAGTTTAAAATTACCGTCACGCACCATTTTTTTCGATTCTTTCTGGTGTAAGTCAGTTCATAATGGCTATTTATTATTCACCGATAACTGTTCAACGATTCGATTTAATTCTTGCACCATCCACGAATCACCGTCAGTTTCTAAAAACAATTTCAGTACTGTTTGGTAGTACCATAAAGTACCTTCTTTCCCACCTTTAAATTTTTCCCAAGTAGATGCACCATTCTGAGATAAATCTCTCAAAATACTCCGAGCATTATGCAATTTGTCCGCTAGCGACACCCTGCGAATAGAAGCTGAAGCACCACGCAAATTATCAATATATTGCTGTTTGCGCTCTTGCCAAGGAGATTTCGGTATAGTATCTGCATCACTGCAACCATCAACTATTTCCGCGACTTTTGCACCAAACATATCGAAAATTACTTCGCGAGTTGCTTTTCCACCTTGATCTTCCACCGCATCATGTAATAATGCAGCGATGGTTTCATCTTCATCACCACCATCTTCTAATACTAGTGCTGCTACGCTTAAAAGATGACTAATATAAGGTACATTACTTCCTTTTCTAATTTGTTTGCGATGTAATCTAGAAGCATATATTAAAGCTTGTTCAAAACGATGAGTTAAAAAAGGATTTTCTGTTGTATTTAAATTCATATCAGTCTTTAACTGTGAAGTTTATATGTTTGTTCCATTTCCTTTCTCATTTTGTATCTTAAATCCAAAGGTAAAATGACTTCAACATTTGGACACCAAGCTCGTAAACGCATGACAATATTATTATCATCAACTCGATAATTAATTTTGCAATAAATATCGTTAGTAGAACGGGATTGTACTGTTGCAAGCAATTTTTTTTGTTCTATTGATGCTGTAGGAGTATAGGATTTAATTAGTTTTTCCACCTGTTGGCGAGTAATTTTGTGGAACATTTCATCTCTTTCTGTTCCTTGAATATAATTACCATAGAAATATTGGTCAAATCTTAAAATAAGTAGTTCCTGCGGTTTGTAGATATCAAATCCCCAAGCAGTAGACATTTTCTCTTTTATATCATCGGGACTTGGTGAATATTTTCCATAACATTTATCTAAAAAATGTTTGGGAATATTGGTAATATTAATATTATCGGCATCAATAGATAGTTGTTCTAACGCAAGAATTCTATCAAGTCGATAATCATACCAATCAATTTTACTCCAACTATCCTCACCATTAATCTGTGGAGTTTGACCGTAAGCAAATAAATAAGGTGCGCGTTTATAGTAGTAAATACAAACTGGATACACAATACAATAAACGGTATCTTGATATAGCTTGGCACTTTGATAATTTAATTGTACTAATGGTACTTTATCTTGCTTCCAAATATTTTTCAACTCCTGCTGTAGTTGTTCAACGCGGTCGTATAATCGAGGATGAACGATATATTCTGCATGAATAAAAAATCTTTGAATACCATTAATTGGTTGCGATAGTGAATTACTAAAGGCAGATAACTCTTCATGGGTAAATTGCTCTGTTTGAATCGCTTCATTCCCCAAATGATTTAAGAAAAGTTCAGGAAATTTATCAACCTTAATGTAAATATCTTGATTCTTGATTTTTTTACTTTTCAAGCAGCCTAACCTTATTAATGATTGGAAGTCATTATCTTTTAAATTGCGACTAGTTACAGCGAATAAACGTCCATCTGGTAAACTTTTAGAGAATTGATTATTGGTATTTAATGAATTGTCGTTGTGCTGACTATTTTGGTAAGAGTGTTTAATTATTCCAGTCAATAGTATTTGTTTTAATTCATCATCTTGAATAAAATAGTATTTTTTAAATGATTCAGACCATTGTTTTTCATCAACTTTCAGATTTAATTCAAATAACCACTGCTTTAACTTGATAGCACAAAAACATTGGTCTTTTTGAAAGGTTGTGTTTAGTTCATTTATACAGTGTAAACTAGGAATTATATCGCGTTGATGATATTTTTTTGCATCCATAAAAAACAAATCACGCCATTGCAAAAAATGAAATTTTTCTCCTAACTCTAATTTCACCTCATCACTTTCATCTCCGTATATAGAGCGTAAAATAACCCATAATCTTACTGCTTTCCCTAAATTTTGTTTAAGAGAACCAGCCGTTAATATTCTTAAGACCTCAACTGTGGGAGGATAGTTGAAAACTTCCCTTTTCTTCATGTCTTAATGTCGCTTTCTGGTAGATGTTTCTATATATTAGCAGTTGGTGGAAAGCGCTATTTCCATTTGCTTATTTTTAGCTAAAATTTCTTTGTATTATTTCCGGTAATTAAAGCTGGAAACTCTGGACTGATGAAAGCAACCATAATAATTACACAAGTCGCTTTTGGAAAACCTTGGACGAAGATGGTTTAGCTTTTTTAATCGTGCAAAATAAACTTTTAGTAGGATTTGATGCACCATTAGAACAAGTATTATACGTAGACCGCAGCCTCAGAGAACACGATTTATTGCAGGCGATCGCCCGTACCAACCGCACCGCTACAGGTAAAGATTATGGTTTAATAGTAGACTACTACGGTATCGATATCGCCGCCGCAATGCAGGTATACGACGCTGAAGACGTAGACGGGGCTTGGTTTGATGTCAGCCAAGAATTACCCAAATTAGAAGCTGCTCATCGCCGCGTCATGGACTTTTGGCAAAAACGAGAATTTAGTATCTACGACGACCCAGAATCCTGCGTAAATGCACTTAATCATGACGAAAGTTCTAGAGCCGAATTTTATCAACTTTTACGGCAGTTTCTCCAAGAAATGGATGCCTTTTTACCGCGTCCCCAAGCCTTACCTTACCTCAAAGATGCCAAACAACTCGGACAATTAAAGAAAATTGTAGATGATATATTCCACGACGAACGACCAGAAGACCCCAAACCCAAAGTACAAGCCTTGATAGACGAACACGTCCAGTCCCAAGGAATCGATCTTAAAGTAGCCCCGGTAAACATCCTCGACCTTAACTTTAAACAACGAGTACAGCAACGACATTCCACCCAAACCCGCGCCGCAGAGATGGAACACGCCATCCGCTACCATATCCGCACCCATCTCGACGACGACCCCGTGTATTATCGCAAACTCAGCGAACAACTAGAAGAAATCTTACAAAATCATCAATCAAACTGGGATTTAATAGCAGCTTATCAACAGTCAAACCAATATCATCGGCTTTTGGAACGACCCTGTAGTTAGAAAAGAACTCCGCAATCAAATTTGGTTGAAATTAGAAGATTCAATGTTCTTCCCAGATAGTAAACTAGATGCGTTAGCAGACCAAATTACCCAACTTGCTCGACGACATGGTTGAACCTCACCCCGTCCTAACGGACACCCCTCTCCTTATTAAGGAGAAGGGAAAGAAGTTTTAACACCCCTGTTCTTACTAAGGAAAAAGGAAGGAAGTTTTGACACCGCTGTTCTTAATAAAGACAAGGGAAGGAAGTTTTGACACCCCTCTCCTTGACAAGGAGAGGGGAAGGGGGTGAGGTTAATTTCCGAAAACCGCTATATTTATCATTGCCTTATTCCCAATGCCCAATTCCCAATTCCCAATCAATGAAAACAATTAATTGCGGAGAACTTTCCTTTGAACTGCGCGAAAGCAACCGTCGTCGAACCGTCGAACCCGACGGACAATTGATATTAGCTACACCCCCCAAAGTCCCTTTAGATAAGCTTGAAAAAATCATCAATCAACGTCGCTTCTGGATTTACAGCAAGCTACTGAAAAAAGAAACCATCAAACAACCACCAATCGAACCACAAACCTACCTCCCCGGACAAGGTTTTTATTATCTCGGACGCAGCTACCGCTTAAAATTAGTAGACATTTAATATTAGATAACGACTTGAAACAATTGGAATTTGATTACCAGCATTATTGTGAAATTAAAGACTTGATAGGGGATTGCGATGATTCGGCTTGGTTTTAACTGGATATGAAAAGGTTTATTTAGTTTTCCACTGCACCTAATGCTTTTAGCGTAGAGATTTCGGCTTCGGTTAAGCCTTTGACACCCGTGATGTTCATGCGTTCGTAGGGGCGATCGCTCTTTAGGGTTTTGAGACATTCGCCGGTTTTGATGTCCCAAATTTTGATTGTGCCATCTTCACCACAACTGCTGAGAATCTTATCATTTGGACTAAAACAAATTGATTTTATTGTTCCAGTATGCCCTTGTAATGTGATTAGACATTTACCTGTGATTACATTCCATAGCTTTATTGTTAAATCATCGCTTCCAGTAGCTATAAGCTGACCATCATAACTAAAAGTCAATGCTTTAATTTGACCAGTATGTTCTTCCAAAGTAATTAAACATTGACCTGTATAAATATTCCAAATCCTTGCAATATAGTCATCACTAGATGTAACTATAATATTTGAGTCAGGGCTAAAAGCGGCTGTTCTAGACCAGTTTTTCTGACCTGAAAAAGTTCTCAAACATTTACCTGTAGTAGCATCCCAAATTTTTATAGTCTCGTCATAACTACAACTAGAGAGAATTTTACCATCAGAGCTAAAAGTAACGTTTTTAATGGCTTCTGTATGTGCTTTTATTGAATAAATATTTTCATCTTTATTGCAAGCAATTCCAAAGTTGTATACTTTCACCATAGCCCATAGCTAATTTCAGCCCATCAGGACTGAATGCTAACGTAGACGTTTTAAATTTTAATGTTTTTAGAAGGTCTTATCTTGATAAGGATTGCGAATTGAAATGTATTCTTTATTTTTAGGAACGTGGATTAAATAACTTGCAAGCCTGAGTGTATTTGGAGTTTTACAGTATAGTTCCATTGTAGCAAAAAAATTGTCGAATACAATCTTCATTGTTTCTTTAAAAACATAATAACGAGAACTATTACTACCCTTAGTATCGCATAATACTAATACTGATGCAGCCAATGGATAGCGTTTTTACCGTGGTTATTCCACCAATATCGAATCGAATCATAGGCGAATTTACTGGTATCATCACTCGTACACATAATTACAGTTCACCTTTCTATAGCTTTAAGTCAATTCTTAATTTTTATTAATTTATTTCTCAGGAAAATCTCATCTATTTATCAACGGTTTATCAGTTTTTTAAGGCAAATTGATAACAATTCAACTTCTGAAAAATTATTTGATTCCAAAGGAGTACGCCATATTTTTTCTGTTTCATGATATGCAATTATGGAATGCTAGACCTGCTGTAACTTAATCGACTCTAATAACACTTGATTGCAATGAAATTTTTTAGTCAAACTACACATAATAAATGTACTATCAGGCAGCAACTGCATGACAATATTCCTTACACTTGCCATTGTTGTCTTGGCATTAATTTTATTTGTTGGTGAATGGTTTCCACCAGATATAGTTGCTATTATTACAATGCTGCTTTTAACAATTCTGGGTTTAGTGACCCCCGAAGAAAGTATAAGTGGTTTTAGCAATTCTGCTACTATTACTGTCATGGCAATGTTTATCCTAAGTGCAGGTATCGCTCGTACTGGGGCTATTCAAATTGTCAGCGACATTTTACTAAACTGGGGTGGAAAAAGCCCTAGTAAACAAATCTTCACTTTAGGATTTATTGTTGGTCCAATAACAGCATTTATAAATAATACTGCCGTTGTTGCCGTATTTTTACCTATTGTTGAAGAATGGTGTAGAAGACAAAATATTTCAGTTTCTAAATTATTAATACCGCTATCATTTGCCACTATTTTAGGTGGTATGATTACGGTAATTGGAACTTCTACAAACATTTTAGCCAGCGGTTTATCCGAGCAGTTGGGATACGGAACATTTAGCTTATTCCAATTCACTAAATTAGGGCTAGTTACATTTAGCGTCGGTTTAATTTATCTCGCACTTGTAGCACCTCGGTTATTACCAAATCGTAAAAAACAAACTGATGATATTCTTACTCAAGACTATGGTCTAAGGGATTACATTAGTGAAATTTTAATTCCACCCGGCTCTAATTTAGTTGGAAAAACCTTAGATTCTAGCGGTCTGCAACATAAATTTGATGTAGATGTATTAGAAATAATCGCTAACGATACTCACTTTCATCAGCCTTTAGAAGATAAGAAATTGCAAGCTTGTTCGGTACTTTTAGTTAGGAGTAATCGAAAGGATTTACTTAAAATTAAAGATGAAACAGGTATTGAAATTCTGCCCGAATTTATTCAGAATAAAAAATCTTTAGAAGTACAACTTAGTGCAGAAGATGAAGGTATTGCAGAAGTTCTTATTCCATCTAATTCTAATCTCATCGGTTCAACTGTCAAAGAAATACGCTTTCGTCAACGGCATAACGTTACAGTTTTAGCAATCCATCGCGGACAAGAAATTACACGAGAACGTCTTAGTGAAATCCGTTTAAAGTTTGGGGATGTCATCTTAGTCCAAGGTCCTAAGCAAAGCCTCTTTGGTTTACAAATAAATCCCAACTTACTGGTACTAACACAGCGAGAATTAGAAACACTCCGACGTGACAAAGCCGCGATCGCAATTGGTATTGGTTTAGGAGTTGTTGTAGTTGCAGCTTTTAATTTGTTACCTATTCTCATCAGTTCTCTGATTGGTGTAGTGTTAATGGTTTTAACTGGCTGTCTCAAACCCAGAGAAATATACGATGCTGTGCGTTGGGACATTATTTTTCTGCTCGCTGGTTTAATACCCCTGGGTACAGCAATGGATAAGTCTGGTGCAACTCAATGGTTAGCGAATTACTTGGTTGCAATTGCAGGAAATCTATCTGGTTATTGGATACTGACATCTTTCTTCATTATTACTTCCATACTTACAGAGATGATTTCCAACAACGCAGCAGTAGTTTTGATGTTACCAGTTGCAGTCAATGTTGCGGAGAATCTTCAACTAAACCCTCTAGCTTTCATGCTTACCGTTACCTTCGCAGCATCCAACAGCTTTATCACACCAATTGGTTATCAAACAAACACAATGGTTTATGGAGCCGGAGGCTATAAATTTACCGATTTTATCCGTGTCGGTGCGCCATTAAGTATTTTAATGACAATAATCGTACCACCATTAATTATTTTTTTCTACGGACTTTAAAGATTTTGGATTTTAGATTTTATGAACCGTTCCCCCCCTCTTTTACTATTCCCTATTACCCATTACCAATTACTAATATAAGGAGTAAAACAATGTCTTACATCAAAACCTTAATTCAACCCCACGGTGGTAGACTAATAGACTGTCACTTGTCTGAAAAAGACCGCAAGGAAACTTTTTTGAAAGCCTCAAATTTACCTTTTCTGACCCTCTCCACTCGTAATCTTGCTGATTTAGAATGTATTGCTACAGGTGTTTACAGCCCTCTAGAAGGCTTTGTAAACGAACAAGAATATAACTCCATCGTCAAAGATATGCGTTTGACTAATGGTCTTGCTTGGAGCATTCCCGTAACTTTACAAGTTTCTGAATCTATAGCAAAGCAATATAAGTTAGATTCTGAGATTGCTTTAGCTCATCCTAATGGAGAAATACTTGCAGTAATGACCGTTAGTAGTAAATTTAAACCAGATCAAAATTTTGAAGCAGAACAAGTTTATCGAACTGCTCAACAAGCACATCCTGGTGTTCAAGCCATGCTTGGGGAAGGAGAAGTTTACCTGGGTGGTTCAATTAAAATTATCAATTCAATTCCTTACCAAGATTTTCTCGATTACCGTTTGACTCCAGAAGCTAGCAGAGTCGAATTTACTAGACGTGAATGGAATACAGTTGTAGCATTTCAAACTAGGAATCCGATTCACCGCGCCCACGAATACATCACCAAAATAGCCTTAGAACTTGTTGATGGACTTTTTCTTAATCCCTTAGTGGGTCAAACGAAGTCCGATGATATCCCTGCTGACGTGCGGATGGAGTGCTATCAAGTACTCATGCAAAAATATTATCCGCAAAATCGCGTATGTTTGGGGGTATTTCCCGCCGCCATGCGCTACGCCGGACCCCGCGAAGCAATTATGCACGCGATCGCCCGCCAGAATTACGGCTGCACCCACTTTATCGTCGGACGCGACCATGCCGGAGTTGGCGACTATTACGGCACTTACGATGCACAATACATCTTCGATGAATTTACAGAAGACGAGTTACAAATTACTCCCCTCAAATTTGAACACGCATTTTACTGTACTCGCACCCAATCAATGGCAACGGGTAAAACCAGTCCCAGCAGTAAAGAAGAAAGAATACATCTATCTGGAACAAAAGTGCGGGAAATGCTGAGAAACGGTCAAACCCCACCACCGGAATTTTCTCGTCCAGAGGTTGCACAAATTTTAGTTTCTTCCATGAAACTAACTACAGTTTAATCCTATTTACTCGTACAAATAGCCAACAAAAAACAAAGGAGAATTATGACTTTAGCTAATACCATTTCCATAGTCGAAGACATTACCAAATTAGAATCCGAGTACTCGCAGAAAAATCCACAAGACATCCTTGCATTTGCTCTCAAGCAGTTCGATAACATTACAATTTCTTTCAGTGGTGCAGAAGATATAGTTTTGATAGACATGGCATCAAAAATCAAAAAAGATATTAAAGTCTTCTCCATTGATACAGGTCGTTTGCATCCTGAAACCTACCAATTTATCGATAGAGTTAGAAAACAATATAGAGTTAAGATAGACGTAATTTCTCCGGATGCAGCAGAAGTTGAAGCATTAGTTAAAGAAAAAGGACTATTTAGCTTCTACCAGGATGGTCATAAAGAATGCTGTGCTATCCGCAAAGTTAAGCCATTACGCCGCAAGCTTGCAACTGTCGATGCTTGGATTACCGGACAACGTAAAGACCAAAACCCCGCAACCAGAAATAGCGTTCCCGTAGTTCAGGTTGACAGTGCTTTTTCCACAGAAGAACGCGCATTAATTAAATTTAATCCTTTGGCAAACTGGACTTCTGCTCAAGTATGGCAATACATCCGTGCCAATGAAGTTCCTTACAATAAGTTACACGCTCAAGGTTTTATTAGTATCGGTTGTGAACCTTGTACAAGACCAGTTTTACCTAATCAACACGAACGTCTCGGTCGTTGGTGGTGGGAAGAAGCTGCTGATAAAGAATGTGGCTTCCACGAAATAAATTTAACTCAGAATAACGGTTGATTTTTCAATTGCCATTATGTAGAGACGTAATATATTACGTCTCTCCTATTCCCTGTTCCTCACCAATATTTCAAAATCATGTATATCAAATTAGTCCAAAAGATTAAATTAGATGGCAATCCTTGTCAAAAATCTGCAAAAGTTTTAAACAATCTGAAGGAATTAAACTTACTTGATAAAATAGACGAAATTATTACAGCAGATGAACGGCAACAATCTGACAGCGAAGGGTTTAATTTAGCGAGAAAATATCAAGTGCCATCCGCACCTTTTTTCATCGTCGAAGATAATGAAGCTATTCCTAAGATTTATACAGCCTATTATCGCTTCATGAAAGATATTTTTAAAATCTCCATTTCCGAATCAGATGAAATCTTGGAAATGATGGCTCAAAATCCAGAATTAGATTACATCTAATTTCACTTTAAGTAGTTTATTAATAGCTTTAATCTACAAAAATGAATAATCCACCTCAAAATTTGAACGAACCAATAACAAAAAGACTCCCCTTCTATAGCATATTGCCAGGTTTGTTATTAACAATAGGACTTGCAATCTTAGCCAATTCTCTAACGAAGATTCCATCACTTTCTCTATTCAGTTCGTTAATTATAGCAATTCTTTTAGGCATCATAGTTAAAAACACAATGGTCGTCCCCAAAGTTTTTCAACCGGGAATTGCTTTCTCTCTAAAACGTATTCTGCGATTATCTATTATTCTATTAGGATTGCGACTTAGTTTATCCCAAATACTTGCAGTTGGTTCCACGGGATTAGTAATTGTCTTTGTTACTTTAGTCAGTACATTTGTCTTTACTTGTTGGTTTGGAAAACAAATTGGAGTCAATCAAAAACTAACAAAATTAATTGCTGCGGGTACTTCCATTTGTGGTGCTTCTGCGATAGTTGCGACTAATGGTGTAGTAGAAAGCAAAGACGAAGATGTGGCTTATGCTGTGGCAATAGTTACAATTTTTGGTACTATTTCCATGTTGCTTTACCCTCTATTAGCCGTTTTGTTTCAGGTAACATCTCAACAATTTGGAATCTGGTGTGGTGTTTCCATTCATGAAACAGCCCAAGTAATAGCAGCAGCATTTCAACGTGGAGAAGTTAGCGGTGAGTTTGGTACAATTGCGAAATTATCTAGAGTTATCTTTTTGGCTCCAGTTGTTTTGACTTTGGGATTTTTAGCACCGGAATCAAGTAATTCAGCACAAGGAATAAAATCGAAAAAACTACCAATACCTTGGTTTGTACTTGGATTTATTGTTTTAATGTTACTGAATAGTGCTAATATTTTTCCGGAAACCCCAAAGAAATCAGTCACTGAATTCAACCATTTTCTACTAGCTAGCTCTATGGCAGGGATGGGTTTAAAAACTAGTATTATTGAAATTAAGCAAAGTGGAATCAAACCTCTTTATCTAGGTGCGGCTTCATGGTTGTTTATCTCCGTTATTAGTTTAGTCCTGATTAAAAGTTTTTACTAATTTTAGTAAAAGTTAGACTTTAATTTCTGTTCAGTTTATTATTAAGTTATTGGAGTATTACAATGAAGAAAGTTTTATTGAGCATTGCAGCATTAGGTTTATTTGTTTTTCCTGCTTATGCAACTCAAGGAATCAGAGAAAATGCTAAAAATGAAATAGCCAGGTCAAGGAAAAATAGTATTATTGGAGCGAGAAAAGATGGTATTGTTAGGGTAAAAAGTGCTTATAGTGTAGAGGAAACAGTTCAAAGATTTGAATCTATTGCCAAAGAACAAGGTTTAAATATTGTTGCTACAGTTAATCACCAAGCAGGAGCAGAATCCATTGGTCAAGAATTACGTCCGACGCAAGTAATTATATTCGGTAATCCGAATGCAGGTACCCCATTAATGCAGTGTAATCAAACTGCGGGAATTGATTTACCTCAAAAAGCTCTTATTTGGGAAGACGAACAAGGACAAGTTTGGCTCGGTTACAACAGTCCGAAATACCTATTAATTCGTCATCAATTAAAAGGTTGTGGAGAAGAAGCATTAGGAAAAATTGAGAATGCTTTAACAATGTTGGCAGAAAAAGTTACTCAGTAAAGGATTTTACTCTTCTTAAAAGGCTTTCCAGTTAGAAACTGGGAAGCTATTAAACTCAATCTAAAATTGAAAAGAGGTATTTATGCAACTATCAAAACAAGTTTTACAAGAACCCATGAATAAAATTTACGATACGATTGTTATTGGTGGTGGTGTTGGTGGTTTATCTGCCGGAATCTATTTACAAAGATATCTTTTGAATAGTTTAATTATAGATAAAGGTAAAGCCCGTTCTTTCTGGATGCAGGAACTCCATAATTATCTTGGTTTACCACCCGATACTCAAGGTCGCACTTTACTAAAACATGGTAAAGACCATTACTTATCTTTAGGAGGAGATTTACTAAATCGTTACGTAGAAGAAGTAATTGATACAGGAAGTATCTTTGAGGTTAAAGTTAAAATAGGTCGCCAAAATAGCACTTATAAAATATTTCATACTAAATATTTGATTGCAGCTAGCGGTATTATTGATAACTTGCCTTTTGTAGACAATATGCAGAATGTTTACGACTATGCAGGATATAATTTACACGTTTGTTTAATATGCGATGGTTATGAAATGGCAGACAAAAGAGTTGGTATTTTTGGTCGAAACGAACGCAGTTTAGAAGTCGCTTTTAGTCTGGGTTGGTTTACACCTTATATCACTCTTTTTACCCAAGATATGTTTGAAATTAGTTCCCAATTCCGCGATAGATTATGGGAACATGAATATAAATTAGTAGAGAAACCGATTTCCAAGTTTCTAGGCGCAAATCATCAAATGACTGGCGTGCAAATGATGGATGGTTCTGTAATAGAATTGGATGCTGGATTAGTATCAATGGGTTCACAATTCCACTCAGCTTATCTTTCGGGATTAAACCTCCAAACCCAAGGTGAAACTCTAGTCACAGATCAAATTTGCCGCACATCTCACCCTCGAATTTTTGCAGTTGGCGATTTAAAATTAGGTCTTAATCAAGTAGTAGTTGCGGCTTCTGATGGTGCGATCGCAGCTACAGGAATTTGGCGCGATATTCGTCGTGAAAGAGGTGTTAAACGTCGTCCAAGTAATATTGATTCCTCTATTCTAGCAAGTTAAGATATTTGAAGGTTTTCAATAGATAAACGAACTTATCTCTTAACACCAACTAATTATAACCTATATTTTGTTCATTAGTTTTGCCGTTCATAAATCAATTTTATAAAAGTAGACGAATTAGTCTACTTAGTAGTATCTTAAAGTGCAGGTCTGTATATTTTGCTAGCTAGGGTTTTCTAGATAAAGCTATGTATAGCCTTTTATTATAATCTGCATTTGAAACCATTCTACAGAATTGATAATCGGGGAACTTGGCTATGGCAAACGAAAAACGGATCGAAATCGGATTATTTGTCATGCGTTTGAGTATTGGGATTTTTTTCCTCGCTTTAATAATACAGAAACTAGTAGCAACTCAACGAACATCAGGGATATTTGCAGGATTTTATTCCTGTGAAATACCAATTACTCTCTCTTATTCACTATTATTTTTTGCCGCTGTTTTAGTAATATTTTTTCTAGCTGGTTTGTATAAAACATTTTCTTATGGTGCTTTGTTAGGGATGCAGTTAGTTTCAGTAACTTCTATATATAAGGAGATGCTTCAACCTTTTCAATCTAATTATATTTTATTCTGGATAAGCATACCATTGATTGGAACCTTAATTACGTTATTTTTGTTGCGATACAATGATAATTTTTTAACTTTTAACAAAACAGTAAATAAGAACTCAATTTTATTAGATAATTCTCATTTGCAGCATAAAGCCAGAACCATTCAAATTTTGTCATCTCTGAGTCATCGCACGGGTGAATTAAGTATATACTTAAAGGAAATAGTCAACAGTGTTAGTAAATTAATCAATGTTGATTCTTCTGTTATTACTATTTGTCAAGAAGGTGTTGGTCAAATATTGGCTAGTAGTATAGAAATGGGCGAAAATAATGGTACTCACTCTTTTCACGGTCAATTAACTGGTACTGTTCTAGAAACTGGTCAATTTCTGATTGTTGAAGATACGGAGACTTGTACCCAATACGGTCAAGCTCCATCTGGATGCCGTGCATATTTAGGAATACCTTTGCGTACTTCTCAAAGAGAAGTTATAGGCACAATTTGTTGTTTTCATCAAAAACCGCGTCGGTTTTCTACTCAAGAAATAGAAATAGTTGAATTATTTGCCGAACGAGCAGCAACAGCGATTGATAACCACCATCTATATGAACAACAAAGACAATTTAATCAAATTTTAGAAACAGAAGTAACTCTCAAAACAGAGGAGTTACGAGCAGCACAAGCGAAAATTATCCAACAGGAGCGTTTAGCCGCAATTGGTGAATTTGCGGCTTCTATTATTCACGAAATTCGTAATCCTTTTTGTACAATCAAATTAGTTTTAGAATACTTTAACAAAGTTGATTTATCTGCTGAGGTTAGAAAACGTTTAGTTTTGGCACTAGACGAAGCAAAGCGCTTAGAAAAATTATTAGCAGAAATATTACTTTACGCGAAACCACAGATTTTAGATGTTTCGCAAATTGACATAAATCAATGTATTCAAAAAGTATTAGATTTGCAGCAAATTCTGCCAGCAATGATTAACAAACATCTTGAATTTTATCCTGCGATAGCAGAACCAAAAATATATGGTGATGAGGATAAACTTAAACAAGTATTAATTAATCTTATTCAGAATGCTTATGAAGCTGTAGGTTCTGGAGAAAAAGTTAAACTACAGGTAAATAGTAATTTTAATAAAGGAGAAGTTTGCATTCAAGTTTGTAATGATGGCGAACCCATACCGTCAAATATTTTACCACTATTAACTCAGCCATTCTTTTCAACAAAATCTTCTGGAAGCGGTTTGGGCTTGGCAATTACAAAACGAATTGTAGAAGCACACAATGGAGAATTTCTGATTGAATCGAATACTGAAGGAACTATAGTAACAGTAAAATTTCCGATGGCTATGGTATGACAATATTGATGAGTAAGAAAAATCAACTAGCAATCCGATATTCCTAAATATATTCTTATCGTGGGGAGATTAGATAGTGAGCGAACATATTATTCTGGTTGAAGATGAAATTAAACTTGCTCAATTTTTAGAGATGGAGTTAAATAGCAAAGGTTATAGCGTTAGTATCGCTAATGATGGAGTGACAGGATTAATATTGTTACGAGAATCATCTCCAGATATAGCTATTTTTGATTGGATGCTTCCTGGGTTAAGTGGAGTAGAACTTTGTCGTCATCTGCGAGCTATGGGAAGTAAAATTCCAATAATTTTGTTAACAGCTAAGGATGAAGTAACTTCGCGAGTTATGGGCTTGGATGCTGGGGCTGATGATTATGTAGTTAAACCCTTTAACATCGAAGAACTTTTAGCCAGAATTCGCGCTCATTTACGCCGTCATATTGAGCAAGATAACCGCCATTTATTAATATTTGAAGATTTAACTTTGAACTGTCAATCTCGTCAAGTATTCCGTGGTGACAGAGCAATAGAATTGACAGTGAAAGAGTTTGATTTGCTTGAATATTTGATGAGCAATCCCCGTCAAGTATTTACAAAAAACCAAATTTTAGAGCAGGTTTGGGGTTATGATTTTGTAGGAGATTCTAACGTTATTGAAGTTTATGTACGTTATGTACGCCTCAAACTTGAAGAAAGTAAGGAAAAACGCCTAATTTATACAGTACGCGGTGTAGGATATGTGTTACGCGAGGAGTAATTACTAATAATATTGCCGTATTTTTATTGGTTTTTATCGTTAAATCAAGGATTGTAGTTTAATAATGAGTAACTAAGTTACATCATTTTTTATTGGTGCAAGATGTGAGAAAACACGCTTGTGGTAATTTTCCATAAGCGTCTTTTAATTTTGAATATGAAAAAAATCAAAAATCTATCTCATCAGAATCTTGATTACTTCTATTTTCCTCAATCATTTGATTAAAATCTTCAGAATTAACAAGTTGATCTGTTTCTTCGTTTTCTTTATCCCGTTCTTCCATTCTTTTCAAATCATCACTAGTCGGATAATATAGTTCATCAAGCTTTCCTTCAGCCAGCAATTCTCAGAAAGGTCTTATCTTGATAAGGATTGCGAATTGAAATGTATTGTTTATTTTGAGCCATTTTTACAAATCCTCTTTTTTGTTTTTTCAGATACTAAGTTTAATTTAAACAAAAAAATACTAATTTGAGCCAGAAGATAATTAGTAAAAGAATGACTCGTCAGCAGGTTTTTATTAGAGCGAAGGCGAGAGCAGACGAACTGGGTGTTAAGCCTCCTTCCCCAGCCCTTTCAACGCGAACAATCGTACTAAATTTTGTGACCAAAAAACACGTCCAATTAACCCCCTAAAAATTAGGCTTATGGGAAATCTTCAAAAAAACGAACAATTTGATCGGCGATATATTGACCGTTTTTGATCTGCGAATCTCGTCAACTTGTATGGATAACTAAAAAACCTAATTTGACGGTAACGCAAGAATGCGGGTTTCAGCTTCAAAAGTGGTAGTACGTATGAACGCATTGAAAGGTCTGGCCTCCTTCCCACATGACGGTTTATCGGATTTTGCAACCGTTAATAGATAAAATTGAACAAGCTAAAAGTGTTCGCTCTCGGGGCTGGCGTGGTTCGCGGTTATCAGTTAAAACCCGTGATGGTAAGGATTTACAAGTAGAACATAGTAACCAAGTTTGGCAGTGCGACCATACCCCCGCCGATATTTTGTTGGTAGACCAACATGGCAAACTTCTTAGTCGCCCTTGGTTAACAACAGTTGTAGATAGTTATTCACGCTGCATTATGGGGATTCACTTGGGCTACGATGCACCAAGTTCTCAAGTTGTAGCTTTGGCTTTACGTCATGCAATTTTACCTAAGCAGTACAATTCGGAATACGGACTTCATGAAGAATGGGGTACTTATGGTTTACCACAACACCTCTACACAGATGGGGGCAAGGATTTTCGTTCCAACCATTTGCAACAAATAGGAGTGCAGTTAGGTTTTGTTTGTCATTTGCGCGATCGCCCATCCGAAGGGGGTAGTGTTGAGCGTCCATTTAAAACTCTAAACACAGAATTATTTTCAACTTTACAAGGATATACGGGTTCAAACGTTCAAGAGCGGCCAGAGGAAGCGGAGAAAGAAGCTTGCTGTTACGGCAGTTAGAGCAAATGTTGGTGCGTTACATCGTTGATAACTATAATCAGCGACTTGATGCTCGAATGGGCGACCAAACAAGATTTCAACGCTGGGAATCTGGTTTAATTGCTGCACCGGATTTACTTTCCGAGCGGGATTTGGATATTTGTTTGATGAAGCAAACACGGCGACAAATTCAACGTGGGGGATATCTGCAATTTGAAAATTTGATGTACCGAGGTGAATATTTAGCGGGTTATGCAGGGGAAAGTGTTGTGTTGCGATATGACCCCAGAGACATCACAACGATTTTGGTTTACCGCAGAGAAGGGGATAAAGAGGTATTTATTGCTCGTGCGTATGCTCAAGATTTGGAGACAGAAGAACTATCCCTAGATGAAGCAAAAGCTATTAGTCGCAGAGTGCGGGAAGTGGGTAAGGCTGTGAGCAATCGTTCAATTTTGGCAGAAGTTAGGAAACGCGAAGTATTCCCAACTCAAAAGAAAACCAAAAAAGAGCGCCAAAAAGTAGAACAGGCTGAGGTCAAAAAAGCTAAACAACTTATACCTGTTGAGCCAAAGGAATCAGTAGAGGTGGTATCTATTCACAGCGAAA
This sequence comes from Rivularia sp. UHCC 0363, assembly GCF_034931125.1. Classification (NCBI taxonomy): domain Bacteria; kingdom Bacillati; phylum Cyanobacteriota; class Cyanophyceae; order Nostocales; family Rivulariaceae; genus Rivularia; species Rivularia sp. UHCC 0363. The sequence goes on from NZ_JAYGHM010000037.1 coordinate 52,770, forward strand.
CAGAGCCAGATATGCCGGAAGTTTTTGATTACGAACAAATGCGTGAAGATTACGGGTGGTAAAAATGTCAGCAAAGGAAGCTCAAGCGATCGCTCAACAGTTGGGTGATATTCCCGTTAATAGTGAAAAAGTACAAGCTGAGATTCAACGATTGAATCGTAAGGGTTTTGTTCCTCTCCAACAGGTGCAAACTCTCCATGATTGGCTGGAGGGTAAGCGACAATCACGGCAATCTGGACGTGTGGTGGGTGAGTCGAGAACGGGTAAAACAATGGGTTGTGATGCCTATAGATTGAGGAATAAGCCCTCTCAAGTTGCAGGAAAACCCCCAACTGTACCTGTGGCTTATATCCAAGTTCCCCAAGAGTGCGGTGCTAAGGAGTTTTTTGGGGTAATTATGGAGCATTTGAAATATCAGGTAACGAAAGGAACAGTTGCAGAAATTCGAGATAGGACGTTGCGAGTCCTCAAGGGTTGCGGCGTAGAGATGTTGATTATTGATGAGGCTGACCGTTTTAAAGCTAAAACTTTTGCAGAGGTGCGTGATATTTTTGACAAGTTGGAAATATCGGTGATTTTGGTTGGGACTGACCGTTTGGATGCGGTAATTAAGCGGGATGAGCAAGTTTACAACCGTTTTCGCTCCTGTCATCGATTTGGAAAGATGTCGGGGCAAGATTTTAAGCAGACGGTGGAGATTTGGGAGAAGCAAATTTTAAGGCTGCCTGTGCCTTCTAATCTTGGAAGTAAAATGATGTTGAAGACTTTGGGGGAAGCGACGGGTGGTTATATTGGATTGTTGGATATGATTTTGCGGGAAGCTGCGATTAGGGCTTTGAAAAAAGGATTACAAAAGATTGATTTGGATACTTTGAAGGAAGTTACTGCTGAGTACAGATGATGGAAGCGGAAAATATTAAGCCTTGGTTGTTTCAAGTTGAACCATTAGAAGGGGAAAGTTTAAGTCATTTTTTGGGAAGATTTCGACGAGCGAATGATTTAACACCCTCTGGGTTGGGCAAAGTTGCAGAGCTTGGAGGTGCGATCGCACGTTGGGAAAAGTTTCGGTTTAATCCTCCTCCTTCTCCTCAGCAGTTGCAAAGTTTGGCTGTGGTGGTGGGGATTGATGCGGATAGGCTCACGTTGATGTTGCCACCTGTGGGAATGGGAATGAAAATGGAGCCGATTCGTTTGTGTGGGGCTTGTTATGCTGAGTCATCTTGCCACAAAATTGAGTGGCAGTTTAAGGTAACGCAGGGGTGTAAGCTGCATAATTTAAGTTTGCTGTCTGAGTGTCCTAATTGTGGTGCTAGATTCAAAGTTCCGGCTTTGTGGGTTGATGGTTGGTGTCACAGGTGTTTTACACCGTTTGGAAAGATGATTGAGGGACAGTACAACGTTTTACACAGTTCTATTTAATTACGGCTAATTACTTAAATTTAGTATTTCTGTAATCAATCAGATAGGTGTTCTTGAAAATAAAGACGATATAAATTACAAAGGGATTGCACTTCATTTCCTTTGGATTCAATTAGTCCCATACTACGCAATTTAAAAGCTTGTACTGAATCTATTTTGACGGGAACATCACTTTCAATTACTTGTTGCATTGCTGTTTTCAACAATTGGTCATCTTCCAAAACTAAAAGATAGTGATATAAAAAATCTCCAAATAATCCTTCTTCAGTTGGCGCAATTTTCAGAAATTGTTCTAAAGTTAAATTACCTTTAGCAATTTGATAAAGAGCAGTTCTTAATAAATAAGGATGACCATCAATCATTCCCTTTAATTTTTCTATTTCCGCTTCTGACCAATTTAATCCATGTCGTTGGATTAATTCTTGTATTTGTGTAGCGTTAAATTCTCCGATTTCAATAGACAAACCCACATTAAAGGGGGATTGATTCACTTTTAGAGAAACATAGACTTCTTGAGAATGAGCAATTACTAAGCGTAATTTTTGCCAAATTTCTTCGTTTTTACCGTTCTCGTGCCAAGCTCGGAGTAAGGCAAAGAATTCTTGGGCAATCTCAGTATAAGGAAAAATCTGGTCCATCACCCAGACTAAAGCCAAAGGCGATCTAAATGTTCAACAACAAGCCCATATGAAACGCAAAAATTCCTCTCTAGCCAGAATTAATAACCCCTTCCCACGTCCTAGTAAATCTTTATACAAAGGTCAACCTCATATTCTTCTCGGTGTCAGCCTTGGTTTAGAAAAATCTGCCACTGTCGCAGTTGTAGACGTGATTTTAGGTAAAGTTCTTACCTACCGCAGCATCAAACAACTGTTAGGTGATAATTACAAATTGCTTAATCGACAGCGACAACAAAAACAAGCCATGTCGCACGCACGTCAAATAGCTCAAATACAAGCCTCACCAAATCAATATGGAGATTCTGAATTAGGTGAGTATATTGATAGATTACTGGCGAAAAAAATTATTGCGATCGCACAAAAATACTCTGCTACAAGTATTGTCCTACCCAAACTGGATGGTATGCGAGAGCAAGTAAATATTGCTGTACCGACTTACGAATTAAATAATGGTCAGGAAAATTTTTTTGGTAATTATCGGCAATCTTTTCGCTTAACTTTTGGTTGGTTGGGTCAAATTCCACTGCCCAAAATTCGGCACTGGGGTTAACTTTTTTGATTCCACAAGCAACCCCACCGCCACCCGCGAATTCCACTACTTGCACTGCTCTCCACTCCTGCACTTGAAAAAATAATAGGATTCATTTGAAGTTATGCAATAAGCATGGTTAATTGTTCAGGGGAGCAACGCGATTTTGTGAGATGTATAGCTATTACTTCTGTTAGTTCCCAAGTATTACAAACTTTTTGCTTAGAAACCGATAAGCCACAATGCTAGTTTATTAGATTTGCACTTTTGTGCATAGTTTCAATATTCCTCTTCAATTAGAATTAAAGCAACAATTACATTGGTACAACAATCATGCATTGGGCGGTGGTAAAAAATTAGGTTCTGCTATTAGCATACAATAATTGTGTAGATAGCTTTTTCGCAAAAGTAAAGTTTAAGGAAACTTTTAATTTAGAGAATGTAAGTAAAAATATGGTATCAATTAATTATAAAGAACACCAAGTTTACGAGGATTTGCCAGTGGACAGAAAGCTCGGTATTCTTGTGGTAGATGACCATCAATTAATCTTGACAGGTACTCTTGATGTATTAAAGAGAGAGTATCCTGAAGCTAATATTATTAAGGCTCAAACAGCAACAGAGACACTATCTCTAATTCAATCTCATCAATTAGATTTGATTGTGATGGATTTGTCAATTCCCGATCGCATTGGGGAAAAAGCTGAAATTGACCTGGGAATTAAACTTTTACAAAATCTACTCAAAGAATATCCCCATCAAAATTTTATCGTGCAAACCAGTTATGTGAAAGCTTTGATCCGGATTAAACACGAAATTGATAATCATCAAGGTGGCTTTGCGATCGCCGATAAAGGATTACCTGAAGAAGAAATGTTGATGCGGGTTAGTTTGGCATTTCATGGTGCAACCCATACCAAGGACATCAAAACAGGAATCGAACTGAAACCTGAATGGGTGGATGTGTTGCGATTGGCTTTTGAAGAAAGTTTGACAGATAAAGCGATCGCGCAACGAATGTATAAATCAGAACGAGCAGTACGGACTTACTGGACGAAGATTCAGGATGTTTTGGGGGTATATCCCGAAGATTGCAAGCAAAGTGGTAAGAATATGCGAATCCAAACCGAAATTCGTGCTAGAGAAGAAGGTTTAATTGATTAACAGAGGGAAAATGAATCGGGAAGATGATGCAAAGGAGAATTTGGAATCGGATTCGTGAAGAATTTAAGTTGTGGTTCCGTGCTGCACCTCCAGGAATGCTCGTGCTAATTGCAGTGATGTTAATGCGTATGGCTGGAGGAATGCAATCCTTAGAATGGATGTTCCTCGATACAATGTTGCGTTTGCGTCCCAAAGAACCAGTTGACGAGCGGGTAGTAATTGTCGGGATTGATGCAAAAGATATTGAATTTGTCAAACAATATCCCATCCCCGATGGAAAAATTGCTGAATTACTTACCAAGCTGCAAACCTATAAACCACGGGCTATTGGCTTGGATCTGTTCAAAAATGTTCCCGTGGAACCTGGGAGCGAACAACTAGCTAAATTATTACGGGAAAATACTAATATAATTGGTATCGAGAAAATTTTACCACCCGGAGAAGTTCCCCCACACAAGAGTTTGTCACCGCAACAAGTTGGATTTGCCGATTTATTGAATGATGAAGATAGCAAAAATCGCCGCTATTTGTTATATACACCAAATCCAAAGAATCCTCAAAATCCAGAAGAAGATAAAAATTCTTTAGCCCTACGATTAGTAGCTCAGTATTTCAGTACGGAAGGAACCGATTTAGAAACGGGTAAAAATGACCTCGATGCATTAATGATTGACTCAAAAGAATTACCCCGCATCACAACCAAGAATTTTGGCGGATACATTAATGTTGATGATGGTGGATTATCAATTTTAATGAATTTTCGCAATAGCTATGCACCTTTTCGTGTAGTGTCCTTGCGCGATATCCTCAACGGCAAAGTTAATCCAGAATGGTTGCGATCGCGCATTATTTTAGTAGGTAATCGTAACACTAGTGCTGGAGATATTTTTTACACACCTGCCGTACCAACATTAAAATTAAAAGGTCAAATTTATGGTGTTGACTATCATGCTCATGCTGTCAGTGAAATTCTTAGTTATGTAATTAATAATCGTCCTATGTTAAATAGTTGGGGAGATATAGGAGAGTATCTATGGATAGTTATTTGGGGTTTTTTACCGATTGCTCTGGGACGACTAACTCAATCTGTATGGAGTAATTTATTTATTGTTGGAATAGCATCTATTTGTTTGTTTGGCTACGGCTATGTGATGCTGTGGCTGTGGGGTACATGGATTCCCATAGCACCCAATCTCCTGATCTTAGCGGTGAATGGTGTTGGCTTGAGTGCTTTTGCATTTTACCAGCATGATAAGTTTTTGAAACGGCAAATTGAAGAGCGACAAAACACGATTCAATACACTTTTGATGTAATTCATAATGGTCCTTTGCAAACCCTTGCCTATGGATTAAGACATATGCGTGCAAAAGATATACCCTACGAACAATTAATTTGGCAATTTGAAAAGCTTAATCAAGAAATTAGAGAAATTAGCGAATTTCTGAAGTTAGAAGCATTAGGAGAAAAAGAAGTTTTGCGTTTGGGGAGTGGATTAATTCTAGATTTAAAACGACCACTTCATGATTTATTATATGAAGTATATTCAAGTACCTTAGAACGAAACGATTTTGAGTATTTTGAAACTTTAAAAGTTAAAATTCGCAATTTCGACCCAATTGATGAGAAATATTTAAGTAGAAAACAAAAACGTAGCATTTGCTTGTTTTTGGAAGAAGCATTATGTAATGTTGGCAAACACGCTCAAGGTGTAAAGCGCGTTCAAGCATCAGGTACGTATTCTGCAAGTCATTATAAATTGTGGGTGAAAGATAACGGTTCTGGAATTAAATCAAATTTGGAAAATAAAGGTACAAAATATTCTAAATTACTCGCAAAACAATTAGGAGGAGATTTTCGTCGGGAATCTCTTTCTCCTCGCGGCACAATTTGCGAACTTAGCTGGATACCCATGAAAGGATTTTAGATTCTTTGTTAAAAATTTATGGTTCTTTATAGTTCCTTAATATTAATAAATTTTGTTGATTATTACTTGCGTCTTATGTATTGTTTATAATAATTTTGTTTGTATTTACACTGTCTAGTTTTTAGAAAAAAATACATTGAGCTAATATTATGAGCGATCGCACTTTAAGATTTGGGCAAAATAGTCGCAGATTTACAAGTTTAGTTGCAGCAGTGTTCCTGTTAATTACAGCAGTTCCCGCATATGCTGAATATAAACCAAAAAACCGCAAAGCCGCGAGTGAATATACCCGTGGTGGTGGTTCCCGTGGATGTCCAGGTAGTGAAATACCTTTAACGCTACTTGCACCAAAGACATTTGTCGGTAAAACTGCTGCTAAACGTCCAATGCTTGCTTGGTATATGTCGGATTCTCAAAACGTGCGATTCCAACTTGTGGAATTTATATCAGAGCAAGAAGTTAAAACAATTGGTAAACCCAAAGAGATAAAAGCAATAGCAGGTATTAATAAATTAAAACTTCCCACCGATTATCCAGAACTTACAGTAGGTAAAAAATATTTTTGGCAGATTACACTTGACTGTGAAGGTGAAGATTCAATATCTAGCCGTGCAGAATTTGATGTCGTTCCTCAATCTCTTGCAAAAACAACATTTACCACCATACCAGAAAGTGTAAAATATTATGCCCAAAACGATCTGTGGTATGAAGCTCTTGAAGAAGCCTTGAAAAAAACAGGTGATGGTAAACTTAGTCAAAGTGGAGCGATTTTAGTAAAACAACTCGCACAGTCTGATATGGTGACAAATAAAAATAAGCCAGATAATATCAAATTAATCGAAAAACGAATTGAATATCTTCAGAAAATTTCAAGTATTCGGTTATAGGAATCAGAAGGGATGTGAGAACTCATAAACCTGGTTTTTTGAAAAATTGGATCTCTTAGAGGATGCGTGTAAAATAGCTGGCGGTTGAAACCGCATCTACACAAGCAAAACCCGCGTAGGCGGGTTCAACACCTATCTAGATTGTCAAAGATATGGTAAGTTATCGGTATTTAATAAAACTACTTTTTAGCAACACAAAATTTATCAACTGTAATGAATAAAATCAGTTTTTATCGATGGTCTTACTTGAGTTTCCTGGGGCTTTTAAGTACAATCATATTAGAGATATTAACATCAAGCAGATATGCAGCTTTTGCTCAGAGTAATATCATTCCTGATGATACTTTGGGTAAGGAAAATTCTATAGTTGTACCTTTAGATTCCGCTGGTTTTTCTATCGATGCTATTAGTGGTGGAGCAACTAGAGGAATTAACCTTTTCCATAGCTTTAAAGAATTTAATGTTGGTGAAGGACGTAGTAGTTATTTTTTAAATAATGATAATAATCTGCAAAATATTCTGACTCGCGTTACTGGTAATAATCCTTCTAATATATTGGGAACTCTGGGGATTTCTAACTTAACGGGAATTACTTCTAATCCCAATTTATATTTGATTAATCCCAACGGAATAGTATTTGGGGAAAATGCCAGTTTGGATGTGAGTGATTCGTTTGTTGCGACTACTGCGAATGGGATTCAGTTTGGGAAGCAGGGGGTTTTTAGTGCGACGAATTTGGAAAAAAGTAGTTTACTTTCGGTAGCACCAGGAGCGCTATTTTTTCAGCAAGTGCGATCGCAACCAGGAAATATTATCAATCGGGGAAATTTGGCTGTAGGTAAAGATTTTACTGTAGCGGCTGATAATTTGGATTTGCAGGGACAGTTGCTTGCTGGGGGAAATTTGAAGTTGCAAGGTACTGATAAGGTAAAAGTAAGAGATAGTCTTACAAATCCTTTTATTGCTGCTGCAAAGGGTGAACTTTTAGTACAAGGGAATCAAAGCGTAGATATTTTTGCTTTGAAACATCCGGATAGTGGATTTTTCTCTGGTGGGGACATGGTGTTGCGGAGTGCAAATCAAGTTGGTGGAGATGCAAAATATTGGAGTGGAGGAAGTTTTCGGATTGAGCAATTAGATGGGAGTTTGGGGGATTTATTTAGTCCTTACGATCCGGTGATTCGTTCCTTGGGGGATGTGAGTTTTAATAATTACGGGGGAAGCTCTTTACATATTTTCGCAGCAGGTAGCGTTACCGTTCCCGGATCAATATTTATTACTAATCCAGAAACAGGTATATCTGGAGAAAACTTTATTGCAGAAAATATTACTTTATCAAATGGAACTGTATTGCCCATTGATGGCAGTTTAAAACCTACATTAGATATACGTGCTGGTGTAGATTCAACTCAAGTAGGTGTTCCGACAAATTCAGTCAACGAATTTCCAAATAACTTCTTTTATTCTAGGTTTGTAAATTTATCTGGTTCTTCCTTTCCTATTTTTGAAAATCCTGTGAGTTCCAATACAGCAACTAGTGGTGATATTAAAATCAACGATATTAATATGCTTGCTGCTGATGGAACTGTATTTTTAACCAATAATTATAAACCGAACACTGCAATTTCCGGTGGAAATATTGAAGTTGGGAGAATTTCGACAAATGATGGAAACGGGCAGTTTTTAGGTAATAGCGGTTCAATTATCTTTGATGGGCGTAGCAATATTACATTAACAGACCGAGTAAATAGTGGTTCGGCTTCTGGTAATAGCGGTGATATTACATTATTAGCAGATGGCGATATTAGTTTGAAAGATAATGCTGTCTTAGTTGCTAATACAAGAGGTGCAGGAAGCGGTGGTAATATTTTTATTCAAGCAAATGGTCTTGTTTCACTTTCTAATTCTGCAATTATAACTAATGTAACCTCAGATGCAACAGGAAAAGGAGGTGATATTACTGTTAATGCAAATTCTGTTTCTTTAACCGATAAGGCTCTTATAGATGCTAGTACCTTTGGGCGAGGTAATGCTGGTCAAATTTTGATTAATGCCGATGGAGCAGTTAGTCTTGAATCTAATAGTTCGATTTTAAATAATATTGAAGAAGAAAAAGCGATTGGTAGTACTGCTGGAATTAATATTGAAGCAAAAACTGTTACCTTGAGTGGAAATTCTCAAATTACATCTCTTGTGGATGGAGAAGGGAAGGCTGGTAATATTACTATCAAAGCTGATGATTCTGTTGTTTTATCAGGTAACAATAACCTACTAAATTCAGTTATAACAACACGTATTGCTAGCAATACAGGACCAAATAGAGATGGTAAAACAGGAGATATTACTATTCAAACTGGTTCTTTAGATTTAAATGGTGCTGTTATAACTAATAGTACATTTGGTAACGGAAATACAGGCAAAATATCGATTGAGGCTGACAAAGATATTTTACTTAGCAACAATGCTGCAATTTTTAGTAGTATTAGTGCTGCTAATTCTGGAGTATTTGCAAATAGTGACGACATCACAATTGATGCCAAATCTTTAACTCTTGACAGTTCTTCAATACAAACTGTCATTCGCGATGCTTCCGGAGAGTTTAATCCTGTAAAAGGAAATTCTGGAAATATTAATATTAATCTTAGTGGTGATTTGAAAATAACAGCAGGTGATACGGGTGTTTATCAGGGAATTGTAACTTCTGTGGCTGATGGTGCAGAGGGTAAAGCCGGAGATATAAGAATTACAGCCAGAGATTTTTCTATAGCAGGAACAAATGCACAGGTTAGAAGTACACTAGATTCATTTGCAATTGGTGAAGGTGGAAATATTGATGTCAAAGTACGAAATTTAAATTTAACTCAAGCATCAGAAATTTTTTCTTTCACTGCTGGAAAAGGTAATGCTGGAAATATTTCTATTGAAGTAACAGATAATATCATACTTAACGATTCTTCTGTTATCTCAAGTGGAGTTGTACAAGGTGGTAATGGTAATGGTGGAAATATTAGCTTAAAAGCTGGTTCGCTTTCCTTTACTGATGGTTCTCAATTGCAGAGTACTGTCGGAATTCCTTTAGGAGGAGAGGGAACAGAGAATCTCGAACCAGCACAAGGAAATGCTGGAAATATTGATGTAAATATTAGTAACAAAGCTGTTCTTGAAGGTCTTAACAGTAATCGAGTACCTAGTGGAATTAGCAGTGCTATATTTTCAGAAGTTGGAGGTAAAGGTGGAGATATTAACATTCAAACTCCCTTTCTATACCTCAATAATGGTGGTGTAGTTACCGCTGCTAGCTCTGGAAATGGAAATGCAGGGAACATCAATATCAGTGTTGATAATCTCTTAAACATGAAAGCAGGTAATATTTTTACAACTTCTGGAAAATCTTCTGGAGGTAATATTGATGTAAAAGCTCAAGACATCCGCTTATTTAGCGACAGCGACATCCGTACCAACGTCTTCAGTGGAACAGGTGGAGGAGGAAACATTAACCTCACAGCCAATACCATCGTAGCTCTTGACGACAGCGATATTTTATCATTCGCTCGCGATGGTAAAGGTGGAGATATTACTTTTAATACAAATGGTTTCTTTAGCACACCTTTGTTCACTTCCAGCCCTCCTACCACCGACGCAGCAACTCTTAACGCATTAGATAACAATAGCCGCGTTGATGTGAACGCATCCGGTACAGTTAACGGAGCAGTTACCGGAGTTCCAGATGTTACGTTTATTGACGATGAGTTGACAGACTTACCAGACAGTCAAATTGATACTAATAGCTTGATTGCTAATAGCTGCATCGCTCGCGGTAATAAGCGACAGGAAAACTCTTTTACCATCACGGGTTCTGGTGGTTTACGCAATAGTCCGGGGGATGGATTTGTTTCCACATATTCTACTGGTGATGTGCGAAATGTATCAGAGAATAATCAATCTTCTGAGTGGAAAAAAGGAGAACCAATTATTGAACCTCAAGGAGTTTATAAATTGGCTTCGGGAGAGTTAATTTTAAGTCGCGAGTGTAGCTAGTGCCGCTGCGCGGAAGTAAAAAGTAGAAAGTATTATAGGATAAGGAGTTTAACCGTTGGTAATGGGTGCTTTATTTACGCCGTACTGTACTAGTTCATTTCATTAATTCCGACATTTTGATAATTGTTAAATCCAATTACCGATCACAATCATCGGGGCCCAATATGCGGGGTTATCGTAATCAATATTCATACCTTCAGATTCCGGTAATTTTTTGGCGTTAATCATTTTTATTTGAGCTTTTTGCAATGCTTGGGCAATACTCATTCCTTCTTGACGATAGTTTTGATAAAATTCCTCTACAAGTTTGGATGTGGATGCATCTCCTACACTCCATAAAGAAGCGATCGCACTTTTGACTCCTACTTGCAATGCTACTCCAGCTAATCCTAACGTAGAGCGATCGTCACCAACTGCGGTTTGACAGGCGGTAATGGCAAGTAATTCGACGCTACCGGATGGGCTGTTAAGATTTTGCAATGAGTTTTCTAATTCGCTGATGGTAATTTTTTTGTTGTTACCCGTAACTATAAATGTGTCTTCGGGAATAACACCAAATTGAGCGTGACTGGCAATATGAACTATGGGATATGTAGTTTGTTGGAGTTTCTGCCGAAAATTGTCGGGAATAAAATTATCGTCGATTAAATCGGTATGATTGGGAAATTGTTTTTTGACTGCATCGACTTCTCTTTGAACAGCAAACAATTCTTCAAAATTCTTACCATCAATTGTAGCTGATTTTGTTAAACCCAAAATTAATGCTTTCTGCTTGCTGCGACGTGGTTTTGGTGTGGTAATTCGTAAACTTGGAGTTGTAGCAATAGCGTAGGTTTCAACTAAATATTTTTGTTGTTCTCTATCATAAAGTGCCGCCATTGGTACGCTACGCAAAAATCCATCCTGAAGAAATACAAGGGTTTTAATTTTATCGGGTGAAATATCTCCATCTTGAATAAATGGGCGAATCATCCAATCATAAAGCTCTGCGGCTGTCATTGTATCGTAATTAACTTGTTCTCTTCCTCCAATTAACCCTTTACGAAATTCGGCAATTTTTGTCTTTAACTTGTCGCTACTAACTATTTTATCTGTACCTTCTTGATTAACATCTTCAATCCATTTAAATTTAGTTTCTTTGTTGGCTGACTGTAATAATATCCCGGTTTTACCATCTAAAATTATCGAACTTAAAAATACGGTGTTTTTATACGCCGCACTATTATTTTTATCTTCCAGAAGTTCATCCACCTGTTTGGGATTCAAAGCACTCAAAACACAATCATTACCAAAGTAATTCTGTAATTCTGCTAATTTTAAAGAATCAATGGTTTGCACCACTTTTGATAATTGATTTGGGCGTTCTTTCTGAGTAATTACCCCACTTTGCAAAAGCTCCAACCGCGACTGTGCTAATGTGCGGTACAGTGGTTCAACAACATCGCGGAAGTCAAACTGTACGTCTCGTTTTGCGGTCAAAATATCTTGACGGATATCTTCCAAAGTTTCATATGCACGTTGATAAGACTCAATTGCGGCTTTATTTTTATTCTGCTTGTTCAAAATTCTTCCTGCTTGCCATTCCCATAAATACAAGCTATCTTTTGCACCTAATTTATTGTCAGCGGCAACGATTGCATTTTGGGTATATGTTAATGCTTTGGAATTATCTTTACGGCATTCCCAGAAATGTCCTAAAGCACCATTAGCATAGGATTGTAGGCGATTATCTTGTAAATTATTGCTGGTTAAAACTGATTTTTGCAGTAAACTTAACGATTGATTTTCCGGTAAAACAAGCTCAGTTGTGCAGCCAATTAAAGGTGAAGCTTGATTGCGTTGCAAATATGCTAAATCAATTGCCCCATAAACTTTTGTTGTCGAATCTGGTAAATCTTCTAAAGTTTTTAAAGCATCTGCCAGCGAATTATTAAAGGTTGCATCATCAACAATTTTGGTTTCAGTTGTCTGGGAAGCCAATTGAATTAAATTTAATAATCCTCGCATTTCTGCCAAACTTTCTTTTTGCTGGCGAGCAAACTTGATACTTTCTTGAAAATAATTACGGGCTTGATTGTAATCTGCCTGAGACTTTTGATTAAAATCTTCTACTTTAGTTGAAAGACGAATTTGCTTTGCCGAATTAGCTCGTAAATCTAATAATTGAGCGCGATTTCTGTAAGCATTACCCAAACTATTTAAAACTAAAAAATTTGTCGGAGCCGCTTTTTTTGCTTCTTCTAGATAATGAATTGCTCTATCGTAATTTCCGATTAACCGATATGCATCACCGAGAACACCCAAAGCTGCAACTTTACCATCTGCATCATCATATTTAGTGGCAATTTGTGCGGCACTTTCTGGCGTACATTCGACTTGCACAACTTCTTGACTTGCTACTTTGCCACAGACAAGTGCGATCGCCTTTCGAGGTTGTCCTAAACTACTGTAAACTTGAGCAAGCTCTGTCTGCACTCTTCCCACTTGCTTAATATCTTTAACCGCTCCATAGTCACGAATTGCCGCAGACAGCGATGCAATTGCCGCTTTATCTTCTCCTAATTTTTGATAAGCACGTCCCAAATTTTCATTGACAACAGCCGTCGCAGAGGGATTATTTTTATACTCTTTGATTGCAGATTGCCAGTATTTTACCGCACTGCTGTAGTTACCAGTTTTGTAGGATTCAACGCCCTGCTTCACCAGTAAATCAGCATTTGGAGCTTGTGCCGATACAACTTGTCCAAAGGATAAACTAATTAAAAGAGTTGCAAGAAATAATACTTTAAAGTAGTTATCTCGATTTAGTATTTGGTATTTTCGAGTAGAGAGTTGCATTAGATTGATGCAGAATCGCTGAGGTGCAGAAAATAAAAGTTTGAGATATTGATTTTTGGAATTCATAATTTAAATGGTAAAAAGCGGAACAAAAGTAATTTTATATACAGATGTTTTTGATTGGGTCAGTTTTTCCTCCTACTAAAACAGAAGAGTAAATATATAGGTTTTCTATTTGGATAGAATACAAAACATAACCTCACTCCCTTCCCCTCTCCTTGTTAAGGCGGGGTGAGGTATCAAAGTGCACTCAACCGAAAACTACCGTATGCCGTACTTGCTTAAGCTTTATTTTTTTAAGTTACCAGAAATAGACATGAATAACTCAGCTTTACTGAAAAAATGCAGTTTTATGCAACATTTATCGTCACTGGTTTGAAATAATTAATTTTAGATAAATTTAGCTTCGTTAACTTTATTTAATTGCTGCTTGCAAATTTATAACGATTCAAGGTAATTTTAATTTATCTTACGTATAAATAAAAATAATTTTGATTATTGGTAACAGTCTTAACCAGTAATAATAAGCATTAAATTCAGCAATAGGGGGAATTCGCAGTGAAGGGTATTTACTGGTTGGGATTGGGTATAGCTTCGCTTCAGGCTTTCATTAACCCATGTTTTGCTCAAAGTAGTAATATCGTTCCAGATGATTCCCTTGGGGCTGAAAGTTCCGGTGTAGTACCTCTTGATTCTGGTGGTTTAGCTGTTGATGCAATTGATGGTGGGGCAATTCGCGGTGCAAATTTATTTCATAGTTTTACAGAATTTAACGTTAGTGAAGGAAGAGGGGCGTATTTTTTCAGTCCGAATGCAGAAATACAGAATATTTTAACGCGGGTGACTGGTAGAAATCCTTCGGAAATTCTGGGTACTTTGGGTACTTTTGGTAATTCTCAACCAAATTTATTTTTAATTAATCCCAACGGGATTGTATTTGGAGAAAATGCCAGTTTGGATGTGGGTGGTTCGTTTGTAGCGACTACTGCGAATGGAATCAACTTGGGAGAGACGGGATTATTTAGTGCAACAGAACCTACTACTAGTAATTTACTTTCGGTTAATCCATCTGCATTGTTTTTTAATGCAGTTAACACTCAAGCAGGAATAGTTAATCGTTCCACAGCGACAAGTACAGTTTTAGGAAGCGCTGAGAATGGTGATGCAAATCGTCCGATAAATGGTTTACAGGTGTTGGATGGGAAGAGTTTGTTGTTAGTTGGTGGTGATGTCAGTTTGGATGGTGGAAGATTGTTAGCTCCTGGTGGGAGAGTTGAGTTGGGGGGATTGGCAGCACCTGGAAGCATTCAACTTCAGCAAGAAGATGATATTTTCAGTTTAAATTTCCCCTCACTCGTAGAGCGTGCTTCAGTATTCCTCAACAATAATGCGAATGTAAATGTGATATCTACAGGAGAAGGTAGCGTCGTTGTTAATGCCAGAAATTTAAATATATTGGGGAGTGGTATTGTGTCAGGAGTAACATCTGGGGGAGTAAACAGTAACGCTGGAAATATTGAAATTAATACAACAGATACAACTACAATTGACGGGACAAGTTCTACAACTAGCTTTAGTGGTATAGCTAGTGGTTTAGTTGGCGGCTCTGGAGGCGCAGGAGATATTACCATTAACACAGGTTCTCTTGACGTTATTAATGCTCAGATCGGTTCTCTTACTAATGGAGAAGGTAATGCAGGAAATGTTACTATCATCGCCAAAGATAAAGTTTCAATTTCAGGAACTAACAGCGGAATAGCCAGTTTCGTCGCCCCTTCAGGTGTGGGAAACGGAGCTAATGTTAGTATCCAGGCACGAGAAGTCTTCTTTGATAACAGCGTAATAAGTACAAATTCTCTAGGGAAAGGTAGTTCTGGCAATATTCAAATCAAGGCTGATAATTCTGTATTTGTGAGTGGGGGTTCTACAATCTCATCTGAAACTTTTGGACAAGGCAATGCAGGAAGTATTGACATTGAAGCTGGTAATCTAGTTTCTTTTGATGGAGTTGGAAGCAACAACCGTGTTCGTCAAGTATCCAGCCGGGTGAATCCTTTAATAGTCGCAGCACCAGAATTTACAGGAGAACGTATTGGAGGGGATATTAATATTAAAACTGGGTCTTTATCAATTAAGAATGCTAACCTTGAAACTTCAACTTATGGAAAAGGGAATGCGGGGAATGTTCAGGTGAGAGCAACAGATGCTGTTTCTCTTGTAGATGCTTATATTCTCAGCACAGTAGAAGCAGGAGGTGACGGTCAGGGTGGCAATATTAATATTGATGCAGCAACTTTAACACTACGAGATAGCGCTCAACTAATAACTATTACTCGTGAAGCATCTGAAGCCCAACCAGCAGGACAAGGCGATGCTGGCAATGTAAATGTAAAAGTTAGTGGGTTAGTTGATATTGCTGGGGAGAAAAATGATTTTTATAGTGGGATTTTTAGCTATGTTGACACAGGAACAGAAGGGGATGGTGGTAACATTACTATTGGTTCTGGTTTCTTCTCACTTACGGATGGCGCTCAACTTCAAGCTTCAACTTCTGGAAAAGGGAATGCAGGAAATGTAAAAGTGACAACAACAGATACTGTTTCGCTTGCAGGTAATGCTTACATTCTCAGCACGGTGGAAGTAGGAGGTGAAGGTCAGGGCGGTAATATTGATATAAATGCAGCAACCCTATCACTCACTGATGGCGCTCAACTGCTAACTCTTATTCGTGGTGCATCTGATACTGATACCCAAGCAGGAGGACAGGGGGATGCTGGCAATGTAAATGTGAAAGTTAGTGGATTCGTTGATATTGCTGGGAAGAAAAACGATTCTTATAGTGGGATTTATAGCGTTGCAGATACGGGGACAGTTGGGAATGCAGGTAATATTACTATCGATTCTAGTTCCTTCTTATTACGAGATGGCGCTCTTATAAATGCACGTACTAAAACTGATGGTCAAGGTGGCAATGTGACGGTGAATACAGATATTTTTGAAGCACTCGAAGGAGGACAACTGATTGCCATTACGTCAAGTAATGGAAGCGCAGGTAATATTACTGTTAATGCTACACAGAAGATGTTTGTTAGTGGTAGCGACCCTGATTACAACAATCGACTAATTCAATTTCCCGATTACCTTGTAATTGTTGGTGCTAACAGTGGCTTGTTTGTTAATTCTTCCGGTTTAGGCAATACAGGTGACATCGAAGTCAACTCACCTCAAGTTACCTTGGATAACCAAGGCACACTCAATGCCCAATCCACATCCGGTAACGGCGGAAACATCAGCCTCACAAGCGACTTACTCCTCATGCGTCGCGGCGCTCAAATCTCTACCAACGCTGGTACAGCCCAACAGGGCGGCGACGGTGGCAACATTGACATCAATTCCAAATTTATCATTGCTCCCTCCCAAGAAAACAGCGACATCACCGCCAATGCTTACAGCGGTACTGGTGGTAATGTCAAAATTCTTTCTCAAGGTATCTTCGGTATCGAACCCCGCACCCAACAAACCGATCGCAGCGATATTACAGCTAGTTCGGATTTAGGAGTTCCGGGAAATCTCAATCTCACCGATCCAGATGATAGCAGCATCCGCAACAACCTCGACGACTTACCTGACAGTCAAATTGACACCAACGCAATAATAGCTAATAGCTGCATTGCACGCGGCACAAAGCGACAAGAAAACTCTTTTAAAATTACAGGTTCTGGTGGTTTACGCAATAGTCCAGGGGATGGATTTATTTCCGAATATTCTACAGGTGATGTGCGTAATGTTGAACCAACTCGCGCTTGGAAAAAAGGCGATCGCATAGTTGAACCAACGGGGTTATATAAATTGTCGGATGGACGATTGCTCTTGAGTCGGACTTGTTAACAGCGCAGTTTTCTGCAATTAGTTTTGCATATTTAGTGAATGCATTACCAATTGCTCTGCTTTATTCTAAGTATTAACAGAAGCACAAACTTCAACAAACCATTTATAAAAATTACTTAGGAGAGCGATCGTGACTGACTTTACCCAAACACAGCATGATTTACTATATCCAATTCGCCAGTGGTTGGAAGCTATCGAAATCCACAATATTAAACTAGCTCAATTTCTGTGCAAACTTATTCCTTCACAATGTCCCTTTGAACGCAATATCATATTTGGACGCAAGCAAATCCATATTCCTCCGATGTGTAAGTTAAATCCTTTATATGATGAACTTGTGGGTTTGCGTTTTAGAGCTATGTGCTTTCTTGCAGAGAATTAAACAGAAATATTTTGCTCACAATTGCACCTAAACTCATATCAATTATAAAGCTCGCTACCACAGCGGGCTTTGCAATTGCTTAAAATCTCTTTCCCTCAGTAAAATTACCGAAAAATGCAATTCTTTTATCAAGAAACTGCAATTAAATAAGCATAAAAATCTATTGTATCTATTGTTAGACTCCTCTAGTTTATTTATTAAAGCGGGTGGAATAAATTAAAAATAAACCACTCCTAAATCCTTTTAATGAATTAGGGGCAATCATCAAATGATTCACGAGAATTTATTTTGTCATGTAATTGCTATGACAAATACTCTTGTTTATAATTATCCTACAATTGGTATCAAAAATTATTCAATTCAGAAAAATAAAATACACAATATAAGTAAACAGAAGCAAACAGTTGATATTTTTGATAAATCAAATCTCTTGGCTCAAACCCAATTTAAAATAGATATCGGGGAACTAGGATATGATTTTAATTTAATCACCCAACCAGAAAAATTTACCACCGATTCGCAAGATGAATTTAATCAAAATAATCCTACTATAGATGAAATTAGATTTATTGTTGAAGCCAAGCAATTTGTCTTACCTCTAGGATATACTGCACACTTCTATAATCGTAATGGTGTTGAAATAGGATTTGTCCCAGTTGAGATTAATCCTGCTGGTTCTATTCAGCCAGGGAAACGGATGTATGTGACTATTCCTTTAATTCTACTTAATACTAATGGTCAAATTCGCCGAATGGTTATTCAACGACTTTAAAATCAATAATTATTTGAAAATTATTTTAAATAGAAGCGAAGATTTCATTATTTAAGATTACTTGCAAAAGTTGAAGTTATTCATTTAACCATTAATAGTATTAAGTAAGTGGGTCAAATTAAATATAAAACCTTATCCTTAGTCCGGCTTCCCTCTCCTTAATAAGGAGAGGGATTGAGGGTGAGGTCTTATCTTATTACCCTATCTACTTATTATCGAAACTTATTTTTTAAAATCAACATTACACTCATAGTAAAAATACTATATAAGTAGGTTGGCTCAAATAAACATAACTATATAACGAAATGTAAAATGCTCGAAACTCCTGCGTGTGCGTAAGCGCAGATTCGCGGAGCGTGACCGCTTCGGTCTTATGCTTCACTTCACTTCGCTCCGTTCGCAATGACATACCTTGATTTTTTAACGCCGACTTACTTACAGTTTTATGTAAAGTCAAACGCAGGATATTGCAATAGTAACGTATAAAGACTGCAATTATCTGTGCATATTTAGTGAATGCATTACCTATTTATTTACTTTAATCTAAATATTGTCAGGATTCAAATTAACTAAGTTGCGTTTGAAGATAAAACAATACAACTTAGTACTAACAGAAAATATTTCTCAATTTTAACTTTGTAATAGTAGTAAATAATCATGATGAATACTCAAATTAATTCTTACCTCTCCACAGATGAATCTAATTACCTTTTTCAAATTTTAGCTAATGCTAATAAAGATTATTTCAGTTACAGAGGAATTACAAAAGAAACATTGCACTCAGTGGATTCTTTGGGGTTCTCAGACACTCAAAATCAGTTTTTGTCAAATGAGTTATTACTTTCTAGTACACACCAAAAAGCTATTGAACCACAACATATAAACACCATTAGTTCCTTTAGTAATGGAACAAATCCAGGTTTAACTTCTCAATCAGGTGCATCCTATACCAGTGGAATTGAGGCATTAATCGGAACAAATTTAAAATGGAATAGTCAAACTATAAGCTATAGCTTTATGACTACAGTTCCAAATTACTATCCTGGGAATGCTGAGGAGCGGAATCAATTCATTGCTTTTAATCAAACTCAACAAGTAGCAGCAAGACGAGCTTTGCAACTTTACAGCGAAGTTTCAGGACTAAAATTTGTTGAAGTATCAGATGCTGGTGCAGGGGGAACTATTCGATTTGGAACGGCGAATATAGAACATGGTAGCGCTCATGCTTACCTTCCACAGAATAATTCAATCGGAGGTGATGTCTGGTTAAATAATAGTTATAGTCCAAATCTAACTCAAAGTAACGGTTCCTTTGGATTTCATACCCTAATTCACGAAATCGGTCATGCATTAGGATTGAAACATCCAGGTAATTACAATGCAGGTGGGGGTGGTGCTGAGGGCCCTTATTTACACTCTGATTTAGATAGCAATCAATACACAGTAATGTCATACAGCGACCATCCAGGTAGTTTCGCTAATCCCCAAACACCTATGCTCTATGATATTGCTGCAATACAGTATCTTTACGGCGCTAACTATAATACCCGCGCAGGTAATACTACATATGCTTGGGATGCGAGTCAAGCCTTTGTAGAGACAATTTGGGATGGTGGCGGGATTGATACCATTAATGCCAGTAATCAAGGAATTTCTGTGACGATTAATCTCAACCCTGAAACTTTTAGTTCTATTGGCCCTCAAGATAATGGAAGTTGGTATTCCGCTAGTAATAATTTGGCGATCGCCTCTGGAGTCACGATCGAGAATGCTATCGGGGGTGCAGGAAATGATGTCCTGATTGGCAATACTGTTGATAATTATCTGTTTGGTGGTTCCGGAAACGATTACCTTGTGGATAACGCGGGTAACGACACGCTAATTGGTGGGAGTGGTAATGACACCTTAATCGGCGGTTCTGGGTATGACATCTTAACGGGGGAAGCTGGATATGATACCTTCGTTTTGGGAGATTCTTCAAATGTCTTCTATCAAGGAGATGAATATGCCAGAATTACTGACTTTAATTGGCAATATGATTACATCCAAGTCAGTGGTACTTCTAATCAATACTCTTTAAAAAATGGTAACTGGTTTGGTAGTTCTGCCCAGGATACCGCTATTTTCTTTGGAAATGATGCAATTGCGGTGGTGCAAGATACTAACATCAACTTTGAAAGCGATTTTCTCTTTGTGTGAATTTGAATTTGAATTTAATGATTGCATAAAGAAGCAATTATTAACCAAAGCATTATGATATTTTGATTTAAAATATCATATTTTTTTACAACATTTTCGTAAGTAGAATACACGAACAATGGGTACCTACCTCCGGTTTCAACACTTTCTTTTAACGTTTATTTCCTGCATTAGTATGGCTCAATTAGCCGTCTTTGCACAATCTGCACCTCCATCAGGAGTGACAATTCCTCCCAATACACCAGAGATAATAGAAGAAACTATTCCTCAACCATCACCAACTTTACCAGCGAAACCACCTACACCAACTGAACCCATACTTCCATCACCACCACAGGAAAACATACCAAATACAAGCTTTCCTAGCGGTCAAAGTTTCACTATCACAGAAATTAAAGTCGAAGGAAACTCGGTTTTACAAGAAGAAATCAATCAATTAATAAAGCCTTTATTAGAACAGAAAAAAATTACATTTGAAGAATTGTTGCAACTGCGATCGCAAATCACCCAACTTTATGCTGACAACGGCTACATTACCAGCGGTGCATTTATTCCCAACAACCAAAATGTTGCCAGCGGTATCGTAACAATCCAAGTTGTAGAAGGGGAATTAGAAGATATCGCTATTTCAGGTTTACGAAGATTACGTAAAGGATACGTGCGCTCCCGAATTCAAAGACTTGCGGGGAAGCCCTTAAATCAACAGCGTCTTGAACAAGCACTGCAACTATTACAAATCGATCCGGTAATCCAACGAGTCAATGCTGAATTAACCGCAGGTAGCGTTCCAGGAAACAATATTTTACAGATAGAAATTACCGAAGCACCCGCATTCCACACTGGTGTTAGTTTTGCAAACAACCAATCACCCAGCGTTGGGGAGCAACAAGCAAGTGTTTTTGTCGCTCACGATAACGTCTTGGGATTTGCCGATCGATTAAGTGCAGAATATTCCATTACTGAAGGTTTAGACATTTACGATATCAATTATTCTGTTCCCGTTAACGCTCTCGATGGTACAGTTGGTGTACGCTTCAGCAACAGCGACAGCAAAATTATTGAAGATGAATTTAATGAATTAGATATCCGCAGCGAAACAGAAACCCTTTCCTTTAACCTGCGTCAACCGTTAGTTAATACCCCAGACAGGGAATTTGCTTTGGGTTTAGCATTTGATTTACGGCGGAGTCAAACCTTTATACTCGATGATATCCCCTTTTCCTTCACCGAAGGGCCAGAAGAAGGAGAATCAAAACTCAGCGTAATTCGCTTTTCTCAAGATTGGTTACAGCGTAATACTAATAGTGTTTTAGCAGCGCGATCGCAATTTAGCGTTGGTATTGATGCTTTTGATGCTACGGTTAACGACAGCGGTACAGATGGGCGTTTTTTCGCTTGGGTTGGGCAATTCCAATGGGTACAAAGATTATCTCCTCGCGTTTTGATGCTTGCCAAAGTTAACACTCAACTAACAGGTGATTCCTTACTTTCCGCAGAAAAAATCAGTATTGGGGGAGTAGAAACAGTACGCGGTTATCGTCAAAATCAACTCGTCACCGACAGCGGCATAGTTGGAGGTGTGGAAGTTCGGATTCCTCTGGCATCGCAAGTAGAAACCCTACAGTTAATTCCATTTTTTGACATTGGTACGGGTTGGAACAATCGCAGCGATAACCCCGATCCACAAACCCTTGCTAGTTTAGGGTTAGGTTTACAGTGGCAACCTATAAGAGGTTTGGGATTGCGTGCAGACTACGGTATTCCCTTAGTAGGAAGAGGTGATAGTGGTAATTCACTGCAAGAAAATGGCTTTAATTTTTCGGTTAGGTATCAACCGTTTTGATAAAAGGTATTAAAATATTTCAAAAATTAAAATTCAAGCAATTAAAAATATCTGCTACCGATAAATTCCAATCTAAGATATCCAATACAGGTAAAATATCTTTTCCTTGTTTAATTTCCGGTAATTGATTGGGTTGAAAAACCATTATAGATTCATCTTCAGAGTCAAGAAACCAACCTAATTTCGTACCATTTTGAATAGAAAACATAATGTTACGAATAACTCGGTTTGGGGATTGTTTGGGAGAAAGAATTTCAATAGTCCAATCTGGGGGGATTTCAAATTGGTTTGCAATTCTGCCATTTGGAAGTAAAGGAATACGGCACCATTCAAAAACAGCAATATCTGGGACTAACGATTTTCCCCCAAATGTACAGCGTAATTCTGGAAATGCATAAGCTAACTTTTGCGGTTGAGCAATCTTATTAATATTAGTTACTAAAAAGCTCTGTAAGGTACTGTGTTCTCCCTGGGGCATCGGTTTTTGGTAGATTTTACCATCAATATATTCGTTATGAGGTTTAGTTTCAGGTAGCTTTAAAAACTCTTCTAAACTAAATGAGGATAACTGAGGTAATAATGTCATAAATAATTACTTTATCCTTTTTATTAATTTTATTATAAATAGGATTTACGTAAAAAATTATGAAAACGTTTTTCCTCACTCGTGATAAGTCCAAATTGTTTTCCAAAAGTGATAAACCGTACCTTTGGTGATACAACCCAAATTAATCAGAACATTCCCGACTTAATAACAACTCCCCATTTTCCATCCGATACAAACCTTGGGGTTCAATAATTGGATCGCCTTTTTTCCAAGGTTGAGTTGTAGTTTCAACAGTTCTAACCTCACCAGTTGTGTAATTAGAAACAAAAACATTATTAGGGCGATCGCTTGGTAAAGCACCACCACCTGTAATTTTAAAAGAATTTTCTTGTCGCTTGTTACCCCGTGCAATGCAACTCGACGCAATTATTGCATTGGTATCGATGTTTGGTGATAATTCGGTAAAGCTATTTTGAATCGAACTGGTATCATCTGTATTAATATTTGTTTCACCAGAAATACCAAGTTGAGAACTTGCTGTAATATCGCTTTGTTCGGTTAAACTTTGCTGAGTTTCAATTCCGAAAATACCGCTACTATTAATATTAACTTGACCACCATTACCACTAAAAGCATTCGCTGTAATATCGCTGTTTTCACTTTGCGGTACGACGATGAATTTAGAATTTATATTAATATTACCGCCATTTCCGCCAGCTTGTGCTGTTCCTGCTGTAGTAGAGATTTGGCTGTTGTTGCGGAGTAATAATAATTCGCTGATTTGTAAGTTGATATTACCTCCTTGAGTACTCGCTGTTTGAGCGGTGATAAAACCTTTATCTAGTTGCAAAGTTCCTGCTTGTAATGTGATATCCCCTGCATCTCCTGTACCATCGCTACCAACCGATACCCCTGCACCATTTTCTATAACTACTAAGCGCGGATCGATAAATATGCTACCGCCTTTTCCGGTAGATTCAGCAAAAGTACCAGCAAATAAACCGCTTCTAAAACCTTTTCCAGTTCCCGATAAATTAACTTTGTCTTTAACGTTGAGGACTATATTACCAGCATTCCCACTACTGGAGGTATTTGTACCAACTTGTCCACCGTTAACTGCTTCAAAAGTATTAGCATTGATGCTCACATCCCCACCACGAAAAGCCGAAGTAGTTTGAGCATTTAAAAATCCGCCGTTACTAACTCGTAAGAAATTTGTATTAACAGTTATTGTTCCCCCGCTTCCGCTTGCATCATCTTCTGTTGCACTAGATAATTGACTCGTAAACCCAACTCTACTAACTCCATCTACAACAACAGCATCACGAGCATCGATTGCGATATTTCCAGCTTTACCTAAACCAAATGTAGAAGCACTAAATCGCGCCCCATCTTCAACAAATAGCGAACCAGTATTCACGCGAATATTACCACCATTTCCAGTACTATCAGAAGCAACAACGCTGAAAACAGCCGTAGAAAGTGTTGAATCTTCAAATTGTCCAAACCCAGAAGCAAGAAAATTATCGCGAGCATTAATAATAATATCTCCTGCATCCCCTTTCCCAAAAGTACTCGCTTGGAGTTGGGAACCATTCAGCATGGATAGTATGTCAGTATTAATGTTGATTGTTCCCCCTTTCCCATCACCCAACTTTCCTGGGTTTTCTACATCTCCTACAATATTTGAAATAATTGCATTGCTGTCTAATGAAACGCGATCGCTTGCATTAATAAAAATATCACCAGAATTACCTTGTCCTTGGGTTGTAGCTACTAATGTTGCAAATTTTTCCATAGATAAATCCCTAGCATTGATACGAATATCTCCCGCATCCCCTCTCCCAAAAGTACTTGCTTGGAGTTGGGAACCATTAGTTATCGATAAAGATTCAGCATCAATACGGATGATTCCACCATTTCCTCTCGCGTTTCCTAGTACTGCGTTAGAGATAACAGATTCTTTGTCAAGATATACTTGCTTAACAACATCAATGGAAATATCACCTGCATCACCTTCTGCATACGTATCACTAAAGAAAGCTGAACTGTTAGAAATCGATAAAGATTCAGCATTAATGCTAATTGTCCCACCATTTCCTTTCGCGCTCTCTGTTACTGTGCTAGAGATAACAGATTCTTTGTCAAGATATACTTGCTTAGCAACATCAATGGAAATATCACCAGCATCACCTTCTGCATAAGTGTTACTCAAGAAAGCTGAACTGTTAGAAAGTGAAAATTCTCCACTTGTAACACTGATAGTCCCTGCCTCACCCTCTCCACTTGTAACAGTTTCAATCCGACCTAGATTTGCAACACTCAATTGATCGCGTGCTTGAATTGAAATGTTGCCTGCATTACCTTCTTTGGCAGTGTAAGTACTTAGCCTTGCTGCGTCATTAACAATAACTGAGCCAGCACTTATCCTAATATTTCCGCCATTTCCTTTTCCTTCTCCTTCTGCTGTGCTTAATATGCCACTATATAAATTGATGTCTGGTCTTCTCCCAGTAAATAAAACTGTATCGCGAGCATCAATAATCACATCGCCTGCATCACCTTTACCAAAGGTACTACTATCAAGCTGAGCAGCACCAGCAATAGAAAGCGAACCTGTAGAGATACGAATATCTCCACCTTTGCCAATGCCTTCATCTGAAATCAAACTGCCGATACCAGCACCGTTATCTAAAGAAACGCGATCGTCTGCCTTTATAGTTATATTTCCAGCATTACCCCGTCCATTTGTATTTGCAGATAGTTTGGCTTTATTATCTAAGAGTAAGGAGCCTGTTGTAAGATTAATATTGCCTCCATTACCTTCTACATTTTGAGCAACACCACTGAATATTTCCGCATCGTTATCTAAAGAAACGCGATCGGCTGCTTTTATACTTATATTTCCAGCATTACCTTGCCCAAAGCTAGCTGTTTGTACAAGTGCATTATCAAGTAAGAAAGAATCTGTAGTGATATCAATATCTCCTGCGTCTCCTTTTCCAAAATTCGATGCATTTATTTCC
>NZ_JAYGHM010000038.1:0-12816 GCF_034931125.1 Rivularia sp. UHCC 0363
CCTAGAGAAGTGTAGGTACGTCACTAAATTAAATTCCAATTAATTTAATTTGGTATTGCAGCGATCGCAACTCGCAGTTGGTGCGTGACGCGACTGAAGTTATAACTACGTAGAAAATTTATTAAAGCTTCACACGCTAGGCTGTTGACTTTGATAGAATTTGCCCGTTTTTGGCTCATACATTTAACTGGTTCCCAGGCTGAGCCTGGGAACCGATGAAAGTCGGCTCTGCCGACCTTCAAAAGCCAACACAAAAACTGTATGAACTTTCAGCCCAAAAAACGCACAAAGTACACAGCCTAGGCTCTGCCTCTTAATATACTTGAGGCGGAGCCTCACACAGGAGTTCCCAGTCGGAGACTGGGAACTAGTAACTTTTAGCCTAAAAAACGCACAAAGTACATAGCCTAGGCTCTGCCTCTTAATATACTTGAGGCGGAGCCTCATACAGGAGTTCCCAGTCGGAGACTGGGAACTAGTTATTCAACCACAATAAATAAATTAGATTTTTGATGATTTTGTCAAGATAAAGGCTAGCTTGTGGCAAAATTTATTAGAGTTTATAAGAGTCCTGACAAGCCGGAGTTTTCCCAGCATGACCACCAACCTTCCAAGTCTTTACGACCCTTTTTCTACCGAAGCTAAATGGCAGAAGTTTTGGGAAGAGAAACTTTTGTACAAAGCTAACCCCGATCGCGGTGGTGAACCTTACTGTATTGTGATTCCGCCACCCAATGTTACTGGAAGCTTGCATATGGGGCATGCTTTTGAGAATACTTTGATTGATTGTCTGGTGCGCTATCACCGTATGAAGGGACGTAATGCGCTGTATCTTCCCGGAACTGACCATGCGAGTATAGCGGTACAAACAATCCTCGACAACCAACTTAAGGAAGAAGGTAAAACTCGCTACGATGTCGGACGTGAAAAGTTTTTGGAACGTGCTTGGGAGTGGAAAAAGGAATCGGGAGGAACGATTGTCAACCAGTTACGACGTTTGGGTGTGTCGGTGGACTGGACGCGAGAGCGCTTTACGATGGATAGTGGTTTATCGAAAGCTGTTCTGGAAGCTTTTGTCCGTCTTTATGATGAAGGTTTAATATATCGGGGAAATTACTTAGTTAACTGGTGTCCGGCTTCTCAATCGGCGGTTTCCGATTTGGAAGTTGACCAAAAAGAAGTTGACGGTAAGCTGTGGCATTTTCGCTATCCCTTCAGCGATGGTTCCGGCTACATGGAAGTAGCCACGACTCGTCCGGAAACCATGCTGGGCGATACTGCGGTAGCTGTGAATCCTAATGACGATCGCTATAAAGATTTCATCGGTAAGACTTTAACTTTACCTTTAATGAATCGCGAAATCCCGATTATTGGCGATGAATTGGTAGACCCGGCTTTCGGTACTGGTTGTGTAAAAGTAACTCCCGCTCACGACCCCAACGACTTTGAAATGGGTAAGCGTCACGATTTGCCGTTTATCAATATTATGAATAAAGACGGCACGATGAATGAAAATGCTGGGGAGTTTCAAGGTCAAGACCGCTTTGTGGCTCGGAAGAATGTTGTCGCAAGGTTGGAAGCGGATGGGGTTTTAGTCAAAATTGAAGATTACAAGCATACCGTTCCCTACAGCGAACGCGGTAAAGTTCCTGTAGAACCGTTGCTTTCAACTCAATGGTTTGTCAAAATTCGTCCGATGGCTGACAAAGCTTTGGAATTTTTTGAGCAGAAATCGCCAGAATTTATTCCCGAACGTTGGGGAAAGGTTTATAAAGATTGGTTAGTTAAGTTGAAAGATTGGTGTATTTCCCGTCAACTGTGGTGGGGACATCAAATTCCGGCTTGGTATGCTGTGAGCGAAACCAATGGGGAAATTACCGATACTACGCCGTTTGTGGTAGCGAAAGATGAAGCCGAAGCTTGGGAAAAAGCCAAAGCGCAATTTGGCGAAAACGTCCAATTAGAAAGAGATGCAGATGTACTCGATACTTGGTTCTCTTCCGGATTGTGGCCTTTTTCTACCTTGGGTTGGCCAGAAGAAACGGAGGATTTACAGAAATATTATCCTACCAGCGTTTTAGTAACTGGCTTTGACATCATCTTCTTCTGGGTAGCAAGAATGACCATGATGGCTGGTCATTTTACCGAAGAAATGCCGTTTAAAGATGTTTATATCCACGGCTTGATATTGGATGAAAACGGCAAGAAAATGTCAAAGTCTAAAGGTAATGGTATCGACCCGTTATTATTAATTGATAAATACGGTACCGATGCTGTCCGTTACACCTTGGTTAAAGAAGTTATTGGTGTTGGGCAAGATATTCGTTTCGATTACAATCGTAAAACCGATGAATCACCGTCTGTAGAAGCATCGCGCAACTTTGCCAACAAGTTGTGGAATGCAGCCAGATTTGTGATGATGAATTTGG
This sequence comes from Rivularia sp. UHCC 0363, assembly GCF_034931125.1. Lineage (NCBI taxonomy): Bacteria > Bacillati > Cyanobacteriota > Cyanophyceae > Nostocales > Rivulariaceae > Rivularia > Rivularia sp. UHCC 0363. The sequence goes on from NZ_JAYGHM010000038.1 coordinate 2,430, forward strand.
ACGAACAAACACCGCAGCAGTTGGGAATACCCGCAGCAACAGAATTAAGCGATAAATGGATTTTGTCCCGCTACCATCAAACTGTCCAGGAAACTAACAGTTACATGGATAAATATGGCATGGGAGAAGCTGCGAAGGGACTTTACGAATTTATCTGGGGTGATTTCTGTGACTGGTATATCGAACTGGTAAAATCTCGTTTGCAGGAAGATGCGGAACCAGGATCGCGACGGGTAGCGCAACAAACTTTAGCTTATGTACTAGAAGGGATTTTAAAACTTCTTAGTCCCTTTATGCCTCATATTACTGAAGAAATTTGGCATACTTTGACTCAACAAGGAACAGATTCTGGTGAAAGTTTATCACTGCAAAGCTATCCCCAGGCAGATGCAGCATTAATTGACCTCGAATTAGAGGAAGAATTTGAGTTATTAATTGGGACAATTCGCACGACTAGGAACTTAAGAGCAGAAGCAGACGTTAAACCTGCGGTAAAAGTAACCGTAAATTTGCAAAGTGAAAGCGCAAAAGAACGTCAAATTCTTCATACTGGAGCATCTTATATTAAAGATTTGGCGAAAGTTGAGAATTTAACCATAGCTAACAAACTGTGGAGCGATAAAGTAACAAAGAAGAAATCGAGCGGTGCTTTAAGATTAATTATCTTAAGTTTCCTGACAATTACCTTAGCCAGAGTCGCTTACGCTGTAGCAATTACGGTAGATAACCTTCCTTTCTTCGGAACGTTTTTTGAACTAGTAGGTTTTGGTTATTCATTGTGGTTCATCAGAATATATCTACTTTCTGGTGAAAAAAGAGAACAATTGCGACAAAAATTCTTCAAATCATCTGCATCAAATCTTCCCCAAGTAGAAGAATTAGAACCCGCAGAATTAGGGGAAGTCGCGACCGGGGTTTTTGGTACCGTACAAATACTGCTACCACTTGAAGGTGTAATCGATATGGAAGCTTTACGTGGCAAACTAGAGAAAAACCTCAGTAAGATAGAAGCGGAAGTGCAATCCCTGAGTGGTAGACTGAGCAACTCCAAATTTATTGATAAAGCACCCGCAGACGTGGTACAAGGAGCGAGAGATGCTTTGACGGAAGCGGAAAAACAAGCCGAAATTTTGCGCGATCGGCTTCAACGTATTAAATAAGTTAGGAGTTAGGAGTGATGAATTAAAATGCAATACCCATCCTAAAAAGATTTGATAATTTATCTTTGTAGTTTATTTAATTGCCAGATTGCTGTAATACCTTGTAATACTTAAAATTTTAATCCTAACTCCTAACTTCTAAGCTGTTGCGTATCTATCCTGTATATAGCAAACGGGCTGTCCAACCTACACTACAATAATTTCATATTTTATTCTTATACTCTAACTCCCAACTTTAAATCCAAAATCCAAAATCCAAAATCCAATAACTCCTAACTTTTTTAATATCATGTTATATCTAGCCCAGGTGCATAAAAATGAATTTTTAGTTCAATCCGAGTTACGGTTGTTAGCGCGTCAAGAAACTGACAATATGTGGGCAATGATTCCAGAAGAAGCTGTTATTCTTTTGGGGAAAGGTAAACATTTAACCGAAAAATTGCTTGTTTTAGTCGAACTTTCTGCTACGGGAGAAATTGAAAAAATAGAAGATGCAAGTAACTGGGTATTAGAATTAGTACAAAAATATCTTACTACTGGAATTTCTCCAGAATTTTTACGTCAAGAAGCAGAACGGGCTGAAGATTGGAGACAAAATTTGACTCTACAAAATCAAGATTTGGCGCGTCGCACCTTAGAATTAGAGGCACGTAGAGAACAAATTCAAGCCTTAGAAGAAGCACTCAAACGCGATAAAAGTGAAGCTCATCATCAAGATGAAATCGATTCTTAATTTAAGTTTATCTACAGAGATTTGTCGAGACGCGATATATCGCGTCTCCGTGCATTCCTATAAACGACCGATATTAGTCAATCCCAAAACAATACCTACACCCAAAATATGACCAAAGCACATAGCGCCAACAAATGCTGGTAAACTCAAAGGCAAAGGTAAACCGGGAAATTTAGGTCCTACCTGGGGATAGCTAATAATCTTAGGAGCTAGCAAAACTGTCACCAGACAGCAAACGCTAATGATTATTCCTACGGTAGGAGTCCAACTAGGTGTCATGGGAACTGTTTGTTGAACAGCTAATAATATTGATGAAATCAAAGCTTCTTCTCCTAAAATGAAGAGACAAAAAATCTGAGCCATCAAGATTATAAAAATTGCTGGGAAAATAACCTAAATATGTCTTAAGAATTTACAATTTTTTCAAGTTTCGCTACAAATATTCATAATTATATGCGAGTAAAAATCTGCGGAATCACTCAACCACAGCAAGGTAAGACCATTGCTTCTCTTGGTGCGACAGCATTAGGATTTATTTGCGTACCTTCATCACCAAGGTATGTCAACTCAGGTCAAATCAAAGCGGTAATCGAACAGTTACCTCAGCAGACTGATAAAATCGGAGTCTTTGCGAACTCTAGCAAAGAAGAAATTACTCAAACTGTTGCAGAAACTGGATTAACGGGGGTACAACTCCACGGAGACGAATCGCTTGACTTTTGTCAACAACTGCGTGATGTTTTACCAAATGTAGAAATAATCAAAGCTTTACGAATCAAGAGTACCGATGATTTTGAGCTAGCAAAAACTTACGCAGAATATGTAGATACTTTATTACTTGATGCTTACCATCCCCAACAGTTGGGAGGTACAGGTCAAACCTTAAATTGGGATATGCTACAACAATTTAGCCCCAATTGTCCCTGGTTTCTCGCTGGAGGATTAACCCCCCAAAACGTTTTAGAAGCCCTAGAAAAAGTAAACCCCAACGGCATTGATTTATCAAGCGGTGTAGAAGTATCACCCGGTGACAAAGATTTGGATCGGGTTAGAGAGTTGTTTGAAAAACTGGGAAACTGAGATGGGGTGAGTATAATTCGTAATTCGTAATTCGTAATTCGTAATTAATGCCCCATAAATTAAATTTAGGGGCTTCGGTAGAGTCATTACCACGGATAAATCCGGGGGCTTCAGACCTTAAAATTTTACTCGGTGATGGGGTGATGGGGTGATGGGGTGATGGGAAAGATAATTCTTATTAACTCATAACTCCGAACTCCGAACTCATAACTCTAGCCCTGTCAAGGTGGCATTGAAGTAGGCTTAAAAACGCTAAAGATAAGAAAGAGAGCTAAATTAGAGCATTAATGCTCGTATTGAATCTCATCTTTTTCTCAAGCTTTTTATCAATAAACTGAGATTCTTGATAAAAAATGAGTCATAAAGGAAAATCAAAAAAGCAATCATAATTGAAAATCAACGTTTTCTCAGGGCTTCCAGGATATTTTCAGCCACCTTGACAGGGCTACTCTTAACTCCTAACTCCTAACTTCCAATCCAAAATCCAAAATCTAAAATCCAAAATTTAGAAGAAGCTCGGCTGGTGACGAATCAAACTAAAAAATTCTTCACGGGTTTTCTGCTCTTGCTCGAAAACTCCTGACATGGCACTAGTTACAGTCCAAGAACCAGGCTTTTGTACTCCCCGCATTACCATGCACATATGTGTAGCTTCCATGACTACAGCAACGCCTTGTGGTTCGAGAACTTCTTGAATTGCATCGGCGATTTGTCGATTTAAGCGTTCTTGTACTTGCAAGCGACGAGAATACATTTCTACAATTCGAGCAAGTTTACTTAGTCCTACAACTTTCTGATTGGGGATATAAGCGACATGGGCTTTACCCATGAATGGCAACATATGGTGTTCGCACAAACTAAAAAAGCTGATATCGCGGACTAACACCATTTCGTTGTGACCTTCGTCAAATATGGCACCGTTAACTAGGTCTTCTAAAGATTGACTGTAACCACTGGTAAGAAACCGCATTGATTCTGCTACCCGGTTGGGTGTCTTGAGCAACCCTTCTCTTTCTGGGTCTTCCCCAACCCCTAAAAGCATCGTTCTGACAGCATCTTTCATCTGCTGCATGTGTTCCTCTGAGGGAGGCTGTAAGTTGGGATGCGAGCCAGCTTTAGTATTGCGGTCTGGTCTGGGATTTACGGTATCTTCTAAGTTCGGAATCAGAGGAGATTGAGAAGCATTAGAACCGTTGGAACTAGCAATAGTCATGATGTCAGTCTGAATTAAAATGGGGGCGAATGAGTGATAAATTAAGGTGTTAACAATTAACAGTGAGGAAATAATTCCCAATTTGAATGGTGCATCCACGTAAAACGAGACTACGTAGATATTTGGATCAAATCTTGTAGAAGTATTTGATTGGGCAATAATTACTTGATAACGGCAGTTAATAAATACCGATCGCCTAGTAATTGTGAATTATTGTCATGACTGATAATTGATGACCAATCGAAGAATAGTTGACAACTAATAATTTATAAGACCCCTGCGCTAGGCATTAAAATTAATTCATCAACAACAGCTTGTCTTGGTAGTAATACGGTATGGAGAATTGATTGAGCAACAATCTCTGGTGTCAGCATATTTGAGCGGTCAAAGTCCGCATTCACAGTTTCTGAATCCCACAGTTCGGTATTTACTGCACCAGGACAGATAGCAGTGACGCGAATTCCATGAGCGCGTTCTTCTTGAGCAAGGGCTTGAGAAAGAGCAATTACACCTGCTTTGCTAACGCTGTAGGCTCCCCAGTTAGCAAATGCCTGTTTGCCCGCGATGGAAGCTACATTAATAATTGTGCCTCTATGTTGTTCGCGCATCGAGGGTAAAATTCCCTTAACACATTCAAATACGCTGGTAAGATTCAAATCGATTACTTTTTGCCAGTCCGATAAAGATGTTTGGCTCAATGTGGCGGTATACCCCATACCAGCATTGTTCACAAGAATATCTATGTTACCAAAGTCTAGGGCTACTTGATGTATCTGTTCTTCAACTTCTGATAGATTTGCTAAATCCACTGCATAAGCTTTAGCCTTGACCCCGGTTTTAATCGCAGCATTTTCTATTGCTGCTAACCTCTCGGTAGAACGACCTACTAGAGCAACATCTATTCCCGAAGATGCAAAAGCCAAAGCTGTTTGTTTGCCAATACCGCTACTTGCACCAGTAATCAAGGCACGTCTTTTATCTTCAATCATACCGTTTTTTCAAAATCAACTGGCAGGAGTCCCCCGTCCTACCCCTATGGAGGCGGCGGGAGGAATGACAGACCGAGTTTAGTTGACAATGCATAGCTTGGTACTTCTTTTTATTAGTTTGATATTTTTAGGATTGAACTGACCAATACGTGACCAATTATGGTCATAGATTGAGATATTTTTGGTCTTGCCAGAATTAGTAAAGCCACCAACCCAGCCGCGTATAATTTCACCTTTGCGAGTAGTGCGAACATAGTCACCTGACCGAAAACCAAATGGTGTTATTGTTCCACCTAGCCTTTTTAAGATTCCACCTTTTGAGTAGTTTTCTTGGTACAGTTTCCGTCTAAATAATTTTGGACGGGTAACAACAATAAAAGGTGCTTTGGTTACGGAGCATTCCCCAACCCAATGATGACCGTGGTTTTTTGCTGTATTGAATTCCTTTAGGCGTTTTACTGGAATTGATCCTCTGTTGTTAATCAGTATCAGTCTCTTCACTGAGATTTTGCTGAGAACAAGTTGAATATAAGTTAAAAGCTCCTCGTTTTTTCTCTCAGTTAAACTTGTATTTTCCTACAGGTAGGTAATCCATTCCAGCTTTTTTTAATTCACACAAAAAAATTAGTGTCAAGCCTAATTGACATTTTGTAATGGTTTGATTAAGACTATTTACAAAAATTCACGAGATTTGGCTCGTATCGCTTTGAAATGAATTAAAAAATTGAGAATTTTAAAAATGCCATAGCCAATTATAACATTGCCGTGGTCAATAGTAATTTGTAAGAAGCTATCACGCCCGTAAATTTTATCGGTTTGTTAGCGTTCACGCGAAGCGTGACCGTTAGGTCATAGCCCCCGGATTTATCTATGGATTAGACCAAAAACGAAGCCCATAAATTTTGTTTATGGGGAGTTAATTACGCAGACCGAATTACGAATTATACTCACTGCTCGGCTTCGGTTAAAATTCCCATTTTACGGAATCTTTGGTAACGCATTTCTTTTCTTTCTTCGTTCGTGAAACCGTTAAGCGTTTCCAAGTTTTCTAACAATGCTTCTTTGAGAGTGCGAGCGGCTTGCAAAGGGTCGGAATGAGCGCCACCAATCGGTTCTGCTAATATCTGATCGATAATGCCTAAATTTTTCAGGTCGTGGGAAATTATTTTTAAAGCTGCCGTTGCTTGTGGTGCTTTCGCTGCATCTTTCCATAAAATCGCCGCACAGGCTTCGGGAGTTGCAACGGTATATACGGAATGTTCAAACATCATCACGCGATCGCCAATACCAATACCGAGCGCTCCACCGGAACCACCTTCACCGATGACGGTACAGATAATCGGAACGTCGTAGGAAAACATTTCTCGTAAATTGTAAGCAATTGCTTCACCTTGACCTTGCTGCTCGGCGATCACGGTAGGTAAAGCACCGGGAGTATCGATAAAGGTAACGATGGGCATTCCAAATTTGTTAGCGTGTTCCATGAGCCGTAATGCTTTACGGTATCCGCCAGGAGAAGCCATACCAAAATTGCGGGCAATGTTATCTTTAGTGTCTCGTCCCTTTTGATGACCTAAAATTACTACAGATTGAGTTCCCAAACGTGCGACTCCACCCACCAAAGCTGGGTCATCCGAACCACAGCGATCGCCGTGTAATTCGATCCATTCATCGGTAATTGCTTGGATGTAGTCAAGAGTACTGGGACGACGAGGATGACGAGCAACTTGCAGCCGTTGAGTGGGAGATAAACTGCTGAAAATTTCTTCGCGTAATTGCATAGCGCGTGCTTCTAATTGATGTATTTGATTGGTTACATCAACGCCATTTTCTTCCGCAAGTTTACGAATCTGCTCAATTCGATTTGCCAATTCTGCTAGGGGCTTTTCAAAGTCCAAAAGTAGCGGTTTACGCTCTTGTGTTGTAGCCATTGTTTAAATAATCAGTTGTGAGTTATCTGTGATGAGCGTTATGAGTTATGAGTTGAGATAATTATATAGATAATTACTTTACTCTTAACCCATAACTATTAACCGTTAACTGTTAACTACCAAAGAACTCCTTTGTCAAAAAGATCCAATCTTGCTTGTGCGAAGAAGAAGATTTTTTGTAGCCCCTTTGTTAACTGTTAACCGTCACACTAGCAGCGGTCGAAATCCGTGCTTAACGGAAACTAGACCAATCTGCTCCATTTTCTCTACGGTAATCTGATTGCGTCCCCAAGAAAAGTTAGTGTACAACTTTTCAAATTCGAGCAGCATTGATTCGGCAAAACAAGCAAAAAGCTGACGTGCTGGAACATCCATGTTGACAATGTTCATGATTTTCCAGTCAATGTCGAGGGAATGCTCTACAATGCCACCGTTGAGTACGTATACCTCTGGATGCACAATTTTGGTTCCTAAATTTTTAGGATAGCCGCCATCAATTAGCAAGCAAGGTTTTTTCAACATGGTGGGATCGATTTCCACTCCTTTGGGCATACTAGCCACCCAAACAATAATGTCTGCTAGAGGCAACGCTTCCTCTAAACCCATTATTTTTCCACGACCGAGGTCAGATTGCAAGGATGAAAGGCGTTCGACGTTACGCGCTATCAACAACAGTTCCTTGACATTTGTCTTCGCATCCAACCAACGACAAACGGCACTACCAATATCTCCTGTAGCACCACATACCGCAACTGTTGCATTATTTAGTTCTATACCAAGTTTTTTCGAGGCTTGCTCTACTTGCCGACAAATAATGTAAGCAGTATGAGTGTTTCCTGTAGTAAACCGTTCAAACTCTAATTTGATGTTGCGGATTTGGGGAATTTGTTCTAACTTAAAATTCTCAAAAATAATCGAAGAAAAACCACCTAAAGCAGTGATATTTATACCGTGCTTTTGGGCATGAGCCATCGCATTTAAGATTTTGCGAGTAGCAGCTTTCATTCGACGAGAAGCCAGCATTTCGGGTAAAAAGCAAGATTCTACATACCGCCCCTCGATTTTTTGTCCGGTTATGCTTGTTACCGTAATGTTATCTACTATTTGGGGTGGAGCGCTACACCAAAAATCTAACCCCTGGTCGGCATATTCTGGGTAGCCTAATTCTTTAGCTACTCTTTGCGCGTGTTCTAAACTTGTGAGATGTCCGATTAAACCAAACATGAACTGTTAATTTCGGCTTATGCTTTGTGAAAGGATTAAAGGCGTGGAATATAAATAAACACCACAATAACTGCTCCTCTAATAACCGCAAATAACACCCTATATAATTTAGGGTATGTTGGGCGAGGAGCAATAAAATGGCTAATTATTCCGATTGTTAAACAAGATGCAATTAGCACTTATAAAAAGGCTACTGCAATTTAAATGGCTCGGAGTCCGTATGCAGAAAGACGCATAATATCGCGAGTTGTGAAACCAATATTATTCAAAGCGTCTCCGTATTGAATCATAAAGTCTTCTACTAAAGCATCTTTGGGCATTGCCATATTTTCGGCATCGCGTTCTACTTCGTTAAGCATTCTCCAGATAATAGGGAGATTTTGGGCGTTAGCTTCTTCTAGTTCCGCTTTAGATTCTGCAAAATGTTCCTTCAACCAAACTTCTCCAAAGTTCAGGTGAGTATATTCATCTTTAACAACACCTTCAGTAATTTTACGAGAAAAAGCATCCGCTACTGGAATAAAAATATGGTAGGCGGCGATCGCAAAACATTCGATAATCAAAGACTGAATTAACAAACAGGTCACAACTTTTTCTTGCGCGGCTGCGTCCTGGAAATTTTGATGCAGTTGAGCAAAAAACTTCTTGGCAAATTCCATATCCGCCGTTACTTCGAGATTATTAGCACAAGCTTGAAAACCTTTCTTATGGCGCATCTCCATTTTAGAGAGACGAACTAAATCATCTTTTTTATCTGGCAGCAATTGCGCTAATGATAAATAATTATCGTGTGCCTCTTGTTCTCCTTCAACCACAATTGCATTAATGCGGCTAAAAGCGTCTTTATATGTTTCGCTGCGATAATCTAGTTCAGATGGGGCTATAAGCTCCTGCATCTTGCGTTCCCTCCTAATATGATATTTTGATACAAAATGATGAAGTTTGAATGAAATAACACTTCGATGAAGTTATTAGATCTACCACAAACCAACCTTTTATGGGTCTAAAGTCAGAGGTATAAATTGCTTTATTTTAATAACCTGCATCATTTGTCTTAAGTTTTGTGCTTCATCAACAGAATTTACGTGGTTTAATTTTACTTAACAAGCCACTATGTTATACATTAGCTGTTGCTGGGGGCGATTGCTCTAGTAACAGAAAAACTAATGAAATGCTTGGACAAAGCTTTGTTTATGTCTAAACCAAGCCGGACGCGAAATTACGGTAATTTTTTGATCTTAGGAGGACTGATACTGCTGGCGGCGATTATCCTATTACCGCTAATTGTGGTCTTCCTAACATCATTTACAACTACCGGGACAACTCCTGATGTGTTACCGAGAAATGGGTTCTATACAATCAATTACCACGATGCATGGGAGCGAGGTAAATTTTTACTAGCTTTTGCTAACTCTACCTTAGTCGCTGCTTGTGTAACCTCTTTTCAAATTATAACTTCGGCTGCTTCTGGTTACGCATTAGCAAGGCTGAAGTTTAGAGGACGAGAACTATTACTATTGATAGTTTTAGCGACGTTAGTAATCCCTTTTCAGTTGCTGGTAATTCCTGTATTTTTAGTACTCAAGTGGGGACACCTCATAAATACCTACTGGGCGCTGATTTTACCCACTGCTGCTAATGGTTTTGGTATTTTTTTACTACGTCAGTATTTTCAAAGTATTCCTATAGAATTAGAAGAAGCCGCAGCCATAGACGGAGCAAATAGGCTGCAAATATTGTGGCAGGTAATGTTACCTTTAGCCCGTCCGGCATTAGTAACACTATTTTTGTTTACCTTTATTGGTGAATGGAACGATTTATTTAAGCCCTTAGTATTTACAACTAAACCGGAACTAAGAACAGTACAGTTGGCTTTAGCTGAGTTTCAGGAGCAATTTACCAACAATTGGCCTTTATTAATGGCAGCAGTCACCATAGCCACCGTACCCGTAATGTTACTATTCCTCATCGGACAGCGGCAATTTATTCGCGGTATTGCCACAACGGGAATTAAAAATTAATTTGGTAATTGGGGATTGGGAATTGGTAATTGGGAA
>NZ_JAYGHM010000038.1:12898-14963 GCF_034931125.1 Rivularia sp. UHCC 0363
GTTATGAATTGCGAATTGCGAATTGCGAATTGCGAATTGGTAATTGTCTCCCTATCTCCTCCGTATCTTAAACTATGCCACTGAATGAAGTGTCATAGATCCGTAATAACTCGGTGCCATGATAATGGCTTTTAGGGGTAATGTTTTTAAGACAGTAAAAGAAACTGTCATCAGTGAAGAGGAATATTTCCAGATTTTTGAACTAAGCTTTAAATTGAGTTCAAGCGCAAGCAGCCAAATGAATCAAGTTGACGATCAGAAACTACCTGCTGTATTAATGGCATCAAGTTCAAGCGAACTACTTCAACGTTATGCAGTAGGAGAAAGAGATTTTCCTGGTAGCAAGTTAAATGGTGCCAATTTAACTCGTGCTAATCTTAGCGGTGCCGATTTGAGTCGAGTTCATCTGCAATATGCTTACTTAGCAGGTGCTAATCTTAGAGGTGCTAATCTTAGCCAAACCTTGCTAAATGGAATCCAGTTAGTGGGTGCCGATTTACGAGAAGCCAATTTAAGTATTTCAAATGTAAGTGAGGCTGAGTTGTCTGGTGCTGATTTGCGGGATGCTGTATTAAAAAACGCTGACTTACGCGGTACTGACATAAGTAATGCCAATCTTAGCTGTGTTAATTTATCTGGTGCGGATTTACGCTACGCCAATTTAGTTCATTCTAATTTGAGCTATACAAACTTTCGGAATGCATTTTTAACTGCGGCTAATTTAAGTAGCGCTTATTTGGTTGGTGCTAATTTAAGCCATGCTGACCTCAATGGTGCAAATGTAGAGAATGCCTTATTTGGATACAATAAAGGACTAAACCAAGCCGCAAAGCTTGACTTACAACTGCGTGGGGCAATATTTCTAATTGATAACGAACTTTGATTACTGCTCGCTGATTTGTAGGCGGACTGTACGTTCGGTGGTACCGCTAATCTGTAATTCCATGATTTCACCACCGAGGGGTTCTAAACAATCAAGTAGTGACCTCAGATGTGGTGTTGAAGCTCCTGTATCAACATAAAGCCGATCTGATAAATTAGCGATGCGTTTCCAGGTCATGTATAGCTTAGCTATGGTTTGCTCTATCTGGGATGCTTGATTGACTAAATCGGCAGCTATGTTCATGCACCCAACTCTTTGAGCTTCTTCTAGCGCTGTTTCGATATCAACTTCTTGTTTGGAAAGGGCTTGTACTTGTACGGCTGCTTTGAGATATTTTGCTAGACAACGCGCATCAGTTGTAGCTTGTTTTAGGGTTTCGACATCTGGATTAGCGGTAATTTCATCTTGAATAACTACTTGATGGGGTTGTGGTAATTTTTCCATCTCTTTGACCAGCGGTGCAAGATAGCGGGGTGGAAGGGTATTGTCCGCTGCTTTTTGCCTGACTGCTTCTGGTAGAAGTTCCGAGGACATTGCAGTCCATTCTTCAGAAAGCTGTTTGACTTCTCGTCTAGTAATACGATCGCCATTTTGCGCTGCTTCACTTACCATTACCTGGACTTCTGGTGAAGCTTTTGCGGTTTCAACAAAGGCTCGTTTACTAAAGTTATTAATAGATTTTATTTCGAGTTTACCTTCTTGCAAAAGAGTATCGGCGCTGTTTGCCAATTGAATCAAAGCATAGGCATTACTTTTACTAATTTCTCGTTCTTTGAGCCATTTAAGAAAGCCGGTACCGCGTCCATCTCCTCCTTTTTTTTCGCGATCGCGAACGGAGCGTAAGATTCTTCCTCGCCAGATATCGGTTTGTAAATCAAATTTATCGCATACCTGCCAAGCTACGTCTAACTGCTGGAGAAACTCTGTTTCTGGAATTCCTTCGTCTTCGGGGTCGGGTAGCTCAAAAGCCAAATCTGCTGGCTGTTGTAAGGCTTCAACCAGTTCATTGATGTTATCGGTTGACTGCACGGCAATTAAGGTTTAGAAAGCGAATGGCTTGGTTATTATTACATAATCTGGGTACCGTATTTGCTTCTAAATTCTTTTTCGGTGGAACGGACTTTGCTCTCCCGCTCGCTGGGGATAACAATCGGGGACCCTCGCTGGGGATAACGAGCGGGG
>NZ_JAYGHM010000038.1:15227-34625 GCF_034931125.1 Rivularia sp. UHCC 0363
GGGGATAACGAGCGGGACCCTCGCTGGGGATAACGAGCGACCAAGATGGTCGCACTACGAATACATTATCCTGCAAAATTAATGTGGTGGAGTCCTAACTTGTAATACAGTTTACGAAAGCTCTAGCTCCAGTCAAATCTAGAGACATCGATGCAAGCAGCTATTTTTCTTTATAAGTCCACACACCATCATCCCAATTGTTATCGGAATCATTTTCCAACCAATAGTGACAGCGTTGAAGATGGGATATCGCTGGTTTGTCATCTGCTTCGATTTCTAAAACTTTAGCAAATTGGTTTTTGGCTGAGGTAAATTGGCGATTGATATAATATTCGCGTCCTTTGTGATAATGCTCTATGGCAATCAGTTTGTCTGCGCTGATTTTATCGTGACGCGAACCGATTAATTCGTATATTGATACTGGCTCGTTACGACCTTTGACGCGAATGTAGTCTAGTTCTCTTGCCCATACTAAGTCTTTACAAGGCTCATGAGTATTATCGCTGATGATAATGTCACAGCCGTACTGTTTGCTAACGCTTTCTAAACGCGAACCAAGGTTGACTCCATCGCCGATCGCTGTAAATTCCATGCGTTTGCTCGAACCTATGTTTCCACTAATAACAACGTCTGAGTTGATCCCAATACCAATTTTGATTTCTGGCTTGTTATCTGCATGACGACGAGCGTTAAAGTCGTTTAAACGATGACGCATTTCTAAGGATGTTTGTACTGCCATCCAAGCATGATTTTGTAATGGTAATGGGGAACCATATACTGCCATGATGGCATCACCGATGTATTTATCTAAGGTGCCTTTATGTTTGAAAACTGCTTCGACCATTGACTCAAAATATTCGTTGAGCATACCTACTACTTCTTCCGCTTCCAAGTTTTCCGTTAAAGTGGTGTAGCCGCGAATATCGGAAAATAGAATCGAAACTTCTTTGCGATCGCCACCTAGTTTTGCGTCGTCTAATTTGAGCAGTTCTTCGGCTAATTCCTGGGTCATGTAGCGGTACATGGTACTTTTGAGCCGCTTTTCGTCGCTAATATCATCCATTACTACCAGCGCACCCCGGACTTGTTGATTGTCACTAACGTCAGCAATGGTGTTAATTGATAAGTTGATGCTATTTTCTAAAGATTGATGGGTCACAAGAGTGCGATCGGGATAATACTGCTCGCGTAATTTATGATCGTTATGATTATTTAAAGCATCGTCACACCATTTATCAAAGTCGTTTTCTTTGATATTGATAATATCGTTGATTAATTTGCCTTCTAAGCGTTCTTCTGCTTCTAGTCCTAACAAACGTAAAGCGCTTTCATTTGCCGCAACGATGTAGCCTTTACTATCAGTAGAAATAACACCATTAGAAAGACTGCGGAGAATATCGCGCTGCATTTGTTCTTGTTGTTTAATAGTGGCAAACAATTGAGCGTTTTGTAGTGCTACACCTGCTTGAATGTTGAAAGCTTCCATGAATTGTTCGTCATTACGGTCGAAGCTCGCTTGGAAGCATTCGGGTGCTTGGGGCCAATTATCGGGGTTGTAAGGGGGAAATTCGCTTTTATTCTTTTTATTTACGAGTTGAGTTACACCGATTAATTTCTTATCACCGTTAAATACTGGCATACACAGCAAACTACAGGTACGATAAGCGGTTTGCTGGTCTATTTGTTTCGCAGTATCGGAGTCGGGATGGTCGTATAAATCGAAGGGAATATTTAATATTTTACCGCTTGAGGCAACTTGACCGACAAAACCCTTACCCATAGGTACTCGTAACTCTTTAGTCGAACCATCACCCAAGGTGATTTTTGTCCATAATTCTTGGCGATCGCGGTCTATTAACCACAAAGTAGAACGGTCTGCGTTCATGAGTTGTTTGGCTTCATTCATCACCCGCTTCAGTGTCTCTTCTAAATCGAGACTGCTTTGTGAAAGTGATTTAATTGCTTTCATCAACGCTTCAGCAGCTCGTTGCTTCTGAGTCGCTATATAAAAGGAGCGGGATGATTCTAAAATTAATCGAATAGAAGGTGCAAACTCTTGAAATAATTCTTCGTCAGCATCAGTAAATCCCCTGACATCAACACGTTCTGATAAAGGAGCTTCAGTATTGCTATCTGGTTTTAATTTGTTTAACAACTGCACGACCGCGACCAATTTACCTTGTTCGTTGAGCAAAGGTAAAGCTAACATTGTGAAAGTACGGTAGTCCGTTCTTTTTTCGTGTTCTCGTGCAAAAGAAGAACGAATATCGTTATAAAAATCAAAGGGAATATTTACAACTTTTTTATGAGTTGCAACTTCACCAGCAATACCTTTATTTGCTGGTATACGAATTTCTAAAGGACGTTTTCCTTCCCCTTCAGCAACAATTGTGTATAACTGTTGTTTCTCTTCATCTAACAGAAATATTGTTGTGCGATCGGCACCTAATAACTCCCCAGTTTTTAAAGTGATAGATTGCAACATTTCTTGCAAAATTGCTTCAAACCCTTTAGAATCCAGCATTGATAGGGTTTGATTCACAATCTGTAATTTATGCTCTACATCTTTAACAACTTGTTTAAAAGTATCTTGAGTTAAAGGAGCAAGGAAAGTTGATATAGTTCCTTCCTGTTGATGACTTAAAGCATCTAATCGAGCCGATTGAATTACGTCGCGTTCCGGTTGATTTTTAGCACCAATAATTAAATCAGCGGTTTCATTGCGACTACTTTGGTAGACTGACATAACTGCCTTTTGATATAAGATTTGTTTTATTATTTGATTCTTTGCAGGTGATAAATCCGCAAAGTTATTATCTAAAACTTGCTATTAACAAACTAGACTGCTTGCGTGTAGTATCAAAAGGAAGATAAAAATAGAAGAACATGGTTATTAAATCCTTTTCTATCTTTAACCTTTAAATAATATATAAAAAATCATTTCGACAAGAAGTCTAATTAAGTAGGAGCATTATCCACAGTTTAATCTTTCATCAAATAAAACGTCACCCTCGAAGATACCTAAATAAAAGACAATAAAAAAACAAAATTACTTATTACTTTTATATTTACAGTTATATAACCATAACTATTTCATGTTTAACTCACCAATAAAATATTGTCTTTTCGTAAATCGAACTTGGAGTTAACCAAAATTAAACGTATATTAATAAAATCACTATTTAGTTAGCGTAAATATACTGATAAATTAACCATATACAGCTACTTAATATATGTTAAATGCAATTCTATGAAAACTTTTTCGCAGTTTACTGTCACAATATTCAATATCGAATCATAAACTTACAATTTCTCTAAGACTATGTTTATAGTATTCCCAAAATTTATAGAGTATTAACAGGTATAGCGTCACAAATTGCAGCAACAACCGTAGAAAAAGAATTTTCCCTAAATTAATTTCATAAATGAATACAAGTAGAGTAGGTCGGCGTTGAAAATTGTAATTAGCACAAGGTAGTAGGCAATAGGGGTAAGGGTTTAAACCTAATATAACTATTCAAGAACTAATTATCAAAAATAGCATATGTATATTTACGGAGTAAGTTTAGCGAATAGCAAGTATTTTTTATAAATATCACTCTTTAAGTAATATCCTTGAGTGATTTTTTGTTCTCAGTATCGATGATCTTTTTGCTGCAAATTAGTAACTATTAAGGAAGCTGCGGGTATTGTTTATTGCAGTTGTATTAAGTAATAATCCTGACAGTGGAACATTTTTTATAATTATCATAAATTTAGTTTGTAGAAACATCGGCATTTCTCAGGATGTCATCTAATAATTTGCTGAGTTAAAACTATAGTTACTTAAAATACAAAAAAAACAGTGTAATTACTGTAAACAAATGACTTTAAATCAGCAACAAAAACCAATTGGCTTGTTTACTGCAACCTGTATTGTAGTAGCTAATATGATCGGTACAGGTGTATTTACTAGCTTAGGTTTTCAAGTAGTAGATATTAAATCTGGTTTCACCCTTTTATTATTGTGGATGGTTGGTGGAATTTTCGCTTTATGCGGTGCTTTAAGTTACAGCGAGTTAGGTGCAGCAATGCCTTATTCGGGTGGTGAGTACTACTATTTATCTCGTATTTATCATCCAGTGGTAGGTTTTTTATCTGGATGGGTATCGGTAACAGTAGGATTTGCTGCACCAATAGCGGCCGCAGCTATGGCTTTCGGAGCATATTTCAAAAGTGTATTTCCGCTAATCTCTTCCAGCGCGATCGCGTTAAGTGTAGTTATCGGTGTTTCTTTAATTCATAGTAGAAATAAAGCGTTTGGTAGCTACTTCCAACAGATATTTACTATCTTAAAAGTGTTTTTAATTGTGGTTTTAATTGTTTGTGGTTTATTTTTAGCAGAACCTCAACAGTTAGGATTTTTACCATCAATAGGAGATGTTAATTTAATCTTCAGTTCTCCCTTTGCAATTTCGTTAGTTTACGTAACTTACTCATATTCAGGGTGGAATGCAGCGGTTTATTTAGCTAGTGAAGTAGAGCAACCGGAAAAGAATCTACCTCGCTCTTTGATTGGTGGAACTTTGATTGTCATGGGGCTGTATTTACTATTAAATTTTATATTTTTATACACTACTCCGATTAATAAGCTAGTCGGAGAATTAGAAGTTGGATATATAGCTGCTAATCAGATTTTTGGCTCTTTCGGGGCAAAAGTAATGGGTATATTAATTTCGTTCGGACTAATATCTTCCATTAGTTCAATGGTTTTGGCTGGTCCGAGAGTGACTCAAGCAATTGGAGAAGATATTCCTTTATTTAAACTGCTTGCAAGGAAAAATACCAGCGGAATTCCATATTTGGCAATTCTCTTACAGCTATTTATCGTTATCGTTTTAATCCTGACATCTAGTTTTCAAGCAGTGATTACTTATTTAGGATTTACTTTAACCTTGTCTTCATTTATTACAGTTCTAGGAATTTTTGTCCACCGTTTGCGATATCCCGAAGCACCTCGACCTTATCAAACTTGGGGTTATCCTTTTACACCAATTATCTTTTTAGCAATTAGTTTATGGATGCTGGTGTTTATTTTGATTGATAAACCAGTGGAGTCTTTAACTGGTCTGGGGACGGTAGCGATCGGTTTAGTTGTCTATTTCTTTGCAGCAAAGAACAAGTTGGGCTGGTCTTCGGTTGAAGAAATATCAGAATAAATTTTGCATCTGAAAACAAGTCCAAATCAATTGTATTTATCAATAACTTGAAAAAGTATTCACTATTATCATGAAAAATAATAAATTGCTTTCTGCTTTTTGTACTATTAGTTTTGCTGGATTACTATTACTACAGGGTTGTAGTGGGGATATTAATGCTAACTCCAGTACAACTAACGCGATTGAAAAGACTGAATCAACTACAACTGTAGACCCGTTAGCATTTGACAAAGCGAAATCCGCTAAATTAACTGATACTGCAAAATTGCTGGCTGGGATAGAAGTTGATAGTCAAAGTCCTTTAGCGAAAGTACAGCAAAATAAAGGTTGGAGTTCCCACCAAAATTACTATAAAAATGCTTGGTCAAAATTAGAAAATCAACAGTTAGCAAAAGTAAGAAAATGGACTGGGGCTGAATTAAAAGAAGTTAACGCTAAATCTCCATCTGTTTTTTATCCTTTCAGCGGACCGGATTTTCTCTACAGTTACTCTTTGTTTCCGAAAGCCAAGGAAATGGTTTTAGTAGGTTTAGAACCAGTGGGTAGCGTTCCAGATTTTGCAAAACTTTCTGCAAGTCAAACTGATACTCAATTACGTCAAGCAAGAAGTTCTTTGTCGGAAATTTTACAATTTAGCTTCTTCCGCACCAACGATATGAAGGTTGACTTGCAAAAGCAAGGAGTTTTACCAATTTTGTACGTATTTATGGCACGTACTAAAAATCGTATCCTAGATTTACAGTATATTGGGCTGGATAAAAATGCTAAGGTCGGAGAATATCAAAAAGGGATGGTTCCAGGAGTAAAAATTGCTTTTGTCCCCGAAGGAGATTCAGTCCCCCGTACTCTGTATTATTTCTCGACGGATTTATCAAACGACGGCTTGAAAAAGCATCCAGAATTAACACAATTTGTGACTCAACTTGATAACCCAGTTACTTATCTGAAAGCAGCTTCTTATTTAATGTACAACGGCAGCTTTTCAAATATTAGAGATACCATTTTGGCTAATAGTAGTTATTTATTACAAGATGATTCTGGAATGCCTTTAAAGTCTTTTGATAATGCCAAATGGAACTTAAAGTTTTATGGTGCTTATTCTCGTCCAATTGGTTTATTTAGCAATCGCTATCAGTCGGATTTGAGAAGGGTTTATACAACTACTAAAACTAAACCATTAGATTTTGGTATCGGTTATCAATTTAGTGTAAATCAGTCAAACTTGATGTTAGCAAAAACGAAATAGTTGACTTATACTAAGCATAAATAAGATTAATTATTAGTCAGGACTTACTCAAACCCCCCTCCTTAAAAAAGGGGGGTTGGGGGGATCTAAATTCGTGGAATACTAGTTTTCTTGTTACTGCTGCTTAAGTCCTGTTAATGTTTAACCAAATATAATCAGGACTTACGCGATTGTCACAAGACTCGGATGGTGCGTGACACTAAAAACCTTATTATTCCGTTAAAAATCAATCAAAGTGTCACAGCAACGGCAATAATGGGGGGATATTATCTACGCCCCATTTTGCCTCCCCTACAAAAAAATGTGCCAGTTGCGTAAGTCCTAATAATTAATAATCAATCATCCAGTATTTAAATGCCGGATGTTTTCCACCGATGGCTTGGTTGACAATATTTCCGCAAATTTTTAAGCCATTTTGACTATTAGTTAAAATTACAATTCCCGTTTTTAAATCCTTGGAAGCTACGGTAAAACTTTTAAAAGTAACTAAATCTCCCCAATGCCAAAAAAAGTTACCTTTGTTAGTTTTTTCTAATCCCCAACCCAAACCCCAATCGAGAGAATCACTGAGTTTAATTTGCGGAGTTAACATCTGTTGTAAACTAGCTTCCGGTTTCATCATTGCGATAAGTAATTGAGCATATTCGGAAGCAGTAGTACGTAAACTTCCTGCTGAACTTGCAGCTTTTGGTTGGCTCATCGGTTTGGGCTGATTTTGACGATTATGTCCGTAACTAGCAGTTGTTTGATATTCAGGTTGCCATATAAAACTACTGCGATTCATTCCCCAAGGCTTTAATATTTGCTGCTGTAAATAAGCTTCTAAAGGTTGTCCGGTAATTTTTTCTACTACAGTTTGTAAATATAAAAAACCTTCTCCAGAATAAGCAAATTTTGATCCCGGAGTATTATTTATCCATACGGGTTTGTCACCGCTCCAATTAGGAAAACCTGTAGTGTGAGACAAGACTCGACGAGCAGTTACAAGTTTGATTCTAGGGTCAGGAATTAATGGTTTATCGGTATATGCTGTTAAAGGTTTATCTAAATCAATTTCTCCTCGTTCGACCATTTTTAATACTACATAAGCAAATAATGGTTTGCTTAGAGATGCAGCAGCAAAGATAGTTTCGTCGGTAACGGGTTTTTTGGTATATTGGTGTTTAACTCCAAAGCTTTTATGCCAAAATAATTCACCATCCCGAATCATCGCTATAGAAATTCCCGGAATTTGAAAATTTCGCATTAACTGGTAAATTTGTGTTTCCAAATTGTCGATCGCAGTTTCCGCAGCGGAAGTAGAATTAGCGAGTAGATTAAGTAAGTTGATCGAAGAAAGACCGATTAAAGCGGTTGCACTTTGTTTTAATAATCTTCTACGAGATATTTCAGACATAGTAAATATTTTTTAATCGTGTTATTAAATTAGAATTTAATTAAGATAAAAAGGTTTCGTATCAGGTTAACACCATCATAGTTACACCCGTAAACAATGTAGAAATCTCCGCACTGTTACGTCCCCCTATATTTAGATTCACATAAATATTTTTTGCTCTAGGATATTTTGCCTGTTTACATCTAAATTACTCAACAAGAACAAAAAAACAGGTTTCTAAACATAATTTTTGCGTAGCACTAATAATTCTTAATAAACCCGGTTTTTCACACGCTCTGTATTGCGGTGGCTTAATATCTATACTTTGGATTGTTCGGAAGATAGATGTTTTCTACTATTTTATATGAGTAGATAAATAGTAGTTATTGCTTATCGACATATGACACAACAGATATCAGACCAACCCGCAGAGTGGATTGAACGATTAGCGCGGTTTGGTTACGCTTCAAAAGGAGCAGTTTATTTTTTAGTGGGACTGCTAGCAGTGCAAGCAGCTTTTGGTAAAGGAGGAGAAACTACAGATACCGAAGGAGCTTTAGAAGCAATAGTACGTCAGCCTTTTGGTCAAATTTTGCTTGGTTTAGTTGCGATCGGTTTGATGGGATATGTAATATGGCGTTTTGTTGAAGCAATCAACGACCCAGAACGTAAAGGTAACGATTTCAAAGGTATCGCAACCAGACTTACCTATGTCGCTAATGGTTTAGCTTATGCTGGATTGGCTTGGACTGCGGTAAAAATTATCATGGGAAGTTCGAGCAGTGGAAATAGTGATAGTAAAGAAGAATGGACTGCTCGTTTGTTAAATCAACCCTTTGGACAGTGGTTAGTAGGAACGATTGGTGCGGGTGTAATTGCTTTTGCATTTTATTATTTATATCGAGCTTTTACCCAAAAGTTGCAGAGAAAATTGAATTTATCTGAATTAAGTAGTACAGAACGTCAATGGGTTATAGCTATTTGTCGATTTGGTTTGGCTGCACGAAGTGTTGTATTCTTCTTAATAGGTTGGTTTGTCATTCAAGCGGCGTATATGGCTCAATCTAGTAAAGTTGGTGGACTTAATGAAGCATTGGACACTTTAGCAGGTCAGCCTTACGGACCTTGGCTGTTAGGGGTAGTAGCGTTGGGTTTGATGGCTTATGGTGTATACATGGTTGTTCAAGCACGGTATCGTCATCTTGACCCTAATATGTAATATTTAAAAATGTCTGTAACTGAAATACGCGGTGTTTGGTTAACTACTACTGGTAGTAAAGTTTTTAATTCTCGCGATAATATCGTTGAAGCAATGGATTTTCTGGCTGAAACTGGATTTAATGTTGTGTTTCCGGTGGTGTGGAACAAAGCAACTACGCAGTTTCCTTCTCAAGTAATGCAGCAAAATTTTGGTGTAGAAATCAATCCACAATATCAAGGAAGAGATGTTTTAGCAGAAGTAATTACTGAAGCTCATCGACTAGGTTTGAAAGTAATTCCTTGGTTTGAATATGGCTTTGCTAGTTCTTATAATTGTAATGGAGGAATGTTACTTGCGAAAAAACCTGAATGGGCTGCACGAGATTTTCAAGGTAATTTACTGAATAAAAATGGTTTTGAATGGCTGAATGCTCTTGATTCTCAAGTACAGGATTTTATATTAAGTTTAATCCTCGAAGTTGTGAAGAATTATGATGTTGACGGTATCCAGGGGGACGATCGTTTACCTGCTCTACCGTCTGAAGGTGGTTATGACAAGGGTACTGTACAAAGATATCAGCAAGAATTCGCAAAAAAGCCGCCGCAGAATTTTAGAGATAGTCAATGGTTGCAGTGGCGTGCTGATATTTTAACTGATTTTTTGGCGCGTTTGTATAGTGAAATTAAAGCTGTAAATAAGAATTTATTAATATCAATGGCTCCCAATATTCACGACTGGGCTTTGAAAGAATATTTACAAGACTCACAAGCATGGTTAGAAAAAGGATTGGTAGATATTATTCATCCGCAAATTTATCGCCGCGATTTTAATAGTTATAAGACTATTATTGACAGGTTAGTAAAACAGCAGTTTACAGAAAAGATGCGAGGTAAACTTGCTCCAGGAGTGTTAATGAAGTTGGGTGATTATAATATAAATCCAGATTATTTGGTGCAGGTAATTGAATACAATCGTGCTTGCGGTATTTGCGGAGAGGTGTTTTTCTTTTATGAAGGGTTGCGACACAAAAATAATGCTTTAGCTAATGTGTTGCGGAAAGGTTATTATGCAAAGTCGGCTATATTTCCTTCTTTGGAAAATTTGAATAAAAGTAATATTAAGCAAGAAGTTAATAAGAAGCAGGGTTTGTTTAAATTTTTTAAGAGTTGGTTTTGAGAAGTATTGAATTATGTAAACCGCAGAGACACAGAGTACGCGGAGAGAAAGAGGTTACAGAGGAAATTATCTTATAAACAAGTTTAATCTAAAATTATGCAATTAGAATATAAATCGCAAGTAGAAGAAAATATTCAAGTTCTCAAACATGATTTACCAACTTTATTTGAGAAAGATATTTCCTATGATATTTATACAGGAGATATTTTATTTAAAGACCCGGTAAATAAATTTAAATGGAAGTTCAATTATCGAATTATCTTTTGGACTCTAAGGTTTCATGCTGGATTGTTTTTTACGGATATTCATTTTGATTTACATGATGTATATCAGCTAGATGAAAATACGATTTTCGCAAAATGGACTGTAAGGGGTACGTTGCGGGTTCCTTGGAAAGCCAAAATTTTCTTTAACGGTCATTCAAATTACCATCTAAATCAAGATGGTTTGATATACGAGCATCTCGATACTTGGGATAGGAAACCTAGCGAGATTTTACGTCAATTTTTTATTAAGGGAGAGGAATAATTATAGATTTTAACAAAGGAAGGGGTTGAGGTTCGGAAAAATCAGGAAGACGAAATAAATACTAAAAGTTAATTGAAAAAAGGTATGATAAGTTTCAAGCTAACTTTAGACTGATGAATGCTTTTTCTGAAAATTTAATTGTAACCGCACTGACATTTATTTATGTTTTCGGACTGGTAGCGGTAATGAATTTCTGCGTAAATCGCTTGAATTTACCGCAGGATATTAGCCGTAAAATTACTCATATTGGTGCAGGTTGCTTAATTGGGTTTTTACCGCTTTACAACGATTCCCACTGGTCTAAATATCTCAATGTGGCGATTTTTATCTTGTGGATAGTGCTGCTGATACAAAAAGGCTTATTTGCTAGTGATGAAGATGAAGCTGTTAAAACTATGACTCGTACCGGAGATAAACGCGAACTTCTCAAGGGACCATTATATTTCGTGATTTTCGCGACTATTTGCGGTACTTTATTTTACAAAACTTTTCCTGGAATCATGGCGATCGCAACTCTAGGTTGGGGGGATGGAATTGCACCTATTATCGGTTCTCGCTACGGTAAGTTGAAATATGAAGTACTCAGCAGTAAAAGTGTGGAAGGAAGCTTGTCAATGTTTATTGCTGCTTTTGCTGCAAGCGTATTTTTCGTCTGGTTAATTATACCAAGCGAATTAAATCTAATGCGGATTTTTCTGTTATCTTTACTTGCTACGGTTGTAGAAGCCTGTAGTCCAAAAGAAATTGATAATATCTTAATTCCAACTGCGGTAATTTTAGCTGCTTTAACCGTTATTTAGGCTGAATTAACATTTCTAATAAACTTGAACCAATATATACATATCCAGAAATAATTATAGTACTGCTTAATATCAACGCGATTAAAAAATGGGTATATTTAATTCTGGTTAAACCAATCGCATAGCTGATTATATCTTGCGAAAGAGGCATAATTAATATCATATATAAAATGCTACGATGATTTTTAAATCTATCAATAAATTTATCTAGTTCGTCTAAATTAGCTTTGCCTATAAATCTTTGGGCTACTTTTCTGCCAAATTTCCTAGATATCCAAAAATTAGCACTGCATCCAATAATAGTAGCTATATAGCTAAGCAAGAACGCATTGTGTTTACCAAACAAAGTTCCACCGACAACAAATAGTGAACTTCCGCTCAAAGGTGCAATAATTAAGCTTAAAGCACACAAAATTATAAATACTATAGGAGACCATACTCCAGTTTTTTTGATAAAGAGTTGGGCATTATCTAAACCTATGGTTTGTAAGGTAAACGCCATTATTAAATATAAAATTATTACGAAAAAGGTTGCTATTAAAATTTTTTTGAGGTTGGAAAATCGCATTATGTTATTTATTTAAAGCTAATAACTTCCAGTAAAGAATTATTTATTTAGTTATACAGTTATATTCTACTACTTTCCCTATCGGGATCAAAAATGTAAAGATAAGCATATGCGGTATATGAAGTTGTATAGTGTGTTTTTATTACAATTTAATAAAAGATTATTTTGACTGAGAAATCATCATCAATTAATAGCCGTACCCGTAAAATTGAGCGAGTATGTTGCTAATTCAATTATTAAATATATTGAAAGTAAAGAAACATCTCAATTGGAAGCGAGGCAACTTGTTTTGAACTTTAACGATAATTAATTAACATATAGAAATCCGTTTTGATTTCTGTAGGCGAAGCCATATAACTCGTAGGTGTTAGGGTTGGGGGGGGAACGGGGAACAAAAAATGTACTTAGCTCTTCTTATACATATTTAATAGCTATTATGTACTAACACTGCCCATTGTGCTGATATGTGTGTAAACAGGTTTTACCGTGAGAAAATATAAATATCTATATCTCTAAATATTTTCCCTCTGGCTTAGTGAAAACATGAACTGGAAACAAATTGCCGGTAGCTGGGTAATGATACCTCAGCGTCCCATTGGTATCATTCATTTTTTAGGTGGTGCATTTGTAGCTACTGCACCTCACGTAACTTATCGCTTATTGCTCGAATATCTGGCAGAAAAAGGGTTTGCGGTTGTTGCGACTCCATTTGTTAATACCTTAGACCATAGCGCGATCGCTCAACAAGTTTTGCTGAATTTTGAACGGGTATTGGTAAGATTAGAAGAAAGAGAACCGGCTTTTCAAGGCTATCTTCCTATTTATGGATTGGGTCACAGTATGGGGTGCAAGCTACATTTACTTATCGGTAGCGCGAATCGAGTTGAACGTGCGGGCAATATCCTCATCTCATTTAATAACTACGCCGCGAAGGATGCAATTCCTTTAGTTGAACAATTTAACACTGCCGTTAACGTTGAGTTTACACCTTCCCCCACAGAAACTTACAGGCAGATCAAAGAAAACTACAATATCCGTCGCAATTTATTAATCAAATTTAGTAATGATAACCTTGACCAATCAGCAGCTTTAACTAAATTGTTAAAAGATCGCTTTGGGGATATGGTAGCAACGCAAATGCTAACCGGGAACCACCTTACACCTTTGGGTCAAGATGTTAAATGGCAACCGGGTAAAGATTTTAACCCCTTAGACGCTTTCGGACAATGGTTTAAGCAAGAAGTATACCGGGATTCAAATCAGCTAAAACAAAGCTTGATATTATGGCTAAATCCCCTATCGGCACTATAATTGGCTAAGGTATGTGTAGATTTTACTAATAGTGTCTGTAATAAATAAACTAGAAAATTGAATTTATAAATAATGTTACTTGCTAATTTTCTATCGCTATTAGGCGCAAACGTATTTATTTTTATTTTTATTTTTTATAATTAAGCGACTACAACAATATGTTTCAAATATTAGTAATCGATGATGATCCAGCCGTTCAAATATTACTTAAAAGAATGCTGGAGAAGCAAGGTTATAAAGTCGCTACTGTCAGCAATGGTGAGGAAGGAATTGCACAAGCTGTGGTTTCTCGTCCTGCGCT
The DNA here is from genome assembly GCF_034931125.1 of Rivularia sp. UHCC 0363. Lineage (NCBI taxonomy): Bacteria > Bacillati > Cyanobacteriota > Cyanophyceae > Nostocales > Rivulariaceae > Rivularia > Rivularia sp. UHCC 0363. Next base: position 28,932 of record NZ_JAYGHM010000038.1, read on the forward strand.
GATTATTTGTGATTGGTTAATGCCGGGGTTAAGTGGACTTGATGTTTGTCGCTATATTAAGAAAGACCCCGATTTATCTACTACGTTTTTTATTCTTTTAACATCCTTGGATTCGGTTGCCGATCGCGTTAAAGGTTTAGATGCTGGTGCTGATGATTTTATCACCAAACCTATAGAACAAAATGAGATGCAGGCGCGGGTAAGAGCCGGTTTACGACTGCACCAAATGAGTCGAGATTTAAAAGCTCAAAAACAAATTTTAGAAGCTGAATTATCGGAAGCTGCGGATTACGTGCGTTCTCTTTTGCCTACCCCGATGATTCAACCTCTGAATATAAATTATACTTTTCTTCCTTCTCAGCAACTCGGTGGTGACTGTTTTGATTATTATTGGTTGGACGATGATTATTTAGCTATCTATTTACTTGATACTGCTGGACATGGACTCAAAGCGACTTTACCTTCTATTTCAGTATTAAATTTACTGCGTTCCCGGGCCCTTAAAGACTTAAACTATTATCAACCTAGGGAAGTACTAAATGCTTTAAACAATACTTTCCAAATGAATTACCAAAATGATAAATACTTTACTATTTGGTATGGAGTTTACCATCAAATTAAGCGTGAACTAGTTTATTCAAGTGCTGGTCATCCACCAGCGATCCTGTTATCAAGCAATCATAATAATATCCAATTATTAAAAACCCCTGGAATGCCAATTGGGATGTTTCCAGAGGTTCATTATACAGATGGTTTTTGCAAAATTGAAAAAGACAGCACCTTATATATTTTTAGTGATGGTGCTTACGAAATCACTTTAGTTGACGGTCAACTCATGGGACTTGAGAGTTTTATTCAAAAGGTTACACGCTTTTATCATCTTTCTAGCAGTCCTCTAGAAAATATTCTCAATTACCTTGTCGAGTTGAATTCAAAAAAGAATTTTGATGATGATTTATCTATACTTCAAATTGGCTTTAATTAGGCAATTTGTGTAAGTACAGCTTTATTAAATTCATCTTGATTGGAAAAAATTTCAAAAACTTTATCCATTCCAGTAAGCTCAAATAATATTTTGATTTGCTCGTTAATCGAACAAAGTACTAGCTTGGTATCTGCTGCTCTTAAAGTTTTAAATGCTAGTACTAAAGCACCTAAACCAGAACTATCCATAAAAGTAATATCTTTTAAATCTACCAGTACAATTTTTGGTTTACTTTCGAGTGTTTTAATAACTTGTTCCCGAAAATCTTGCGATATAGTTGCATCTAAAACACCGCTGGGTTGAACGACTTTAATATGCTCTGTCATAGTTTCTCAGTATTATTACGACAAAAAAACGTTTACTATCCTAATCCATTTCAATCATAATTCATTTAATGACAACTTGCCAAATACACCTGCTACATTAATAGTTATCAATTAAAAAATTAATTCAGAAATTACATATATGTAGGTTAGAAAAAATTGTTCTTATACCCCCACCGATATGTTTATTGTTGACGGATGGGAATTGAAATCACAAATTCACTACCTTCTCCAGGTTGGGAAAGACATTCGACCGTGCCACCATGTCTTTCAGTTATAATTTGATAACTGATAGAAAGACCCATACCCGTACCCTTACCTACAGGTTTAGTTGTGAAAAACGGGTCAAATAATTTTTCTTGAATATCTTCTTGTATTCCGATCCCGTTATCTGCTATGCGAATTTTGATCTTATCCAAATCAACTAATTCTGTACGAATCTGAATCTGAGGACTGCTATTTACTTGTTTTTTGAGTTCTATCGACTCTTCCAATGCATCCAACGCATTTGCCAAAATATTCATAAATACTTGATTGAGTTGACCGGGATAACAGTCTATATACGGCAAATTTCCATATTGCTTAATAATTTCAATTTTAGGACAGTCAGATTTAGCTTTAAAGCGATTTTCTAAAATCATTAAAGTACTATCTAACCCTTCATGAATATCAACTTTTTTCATTTGAACTTCATCCATACGGGAAAAAGTACGTAAAGATGTCACAATTTCTCGGATGCGCTGCGCTCCTATTTTCATCGAATCTAGCAGTTTTGGTAAATCTTCAGAAAGAAATTCTAAATCTATTTCTTTAGCTAATGCTTGTATACCTGATGATGGTTGGGGGTAGTATTGTTGATAAAGTTTAACCATTTTTAACAGGTCTTGAGTATAATTATTCGCATAATCAATATTGCCGTAGATAAAGTTTACGGGATTATTAATTTCGTGAGCTACTCCTGCAACTAAATTACCCAATGAAGACATTTTTTCGCTTTGTACCAACTGCATTTGGGCATTTTTAAGTTCATTTAAAGCCACTTCCAACTCTTGGGTTTGCTGTTTTAACTGCGTCTCTGCTTGTTTGCGATCGCTAATATTAAATGATGTTCCGATAATTCGATAAATTCTACCTTCGATGTTTCTTAAAGGATTAATCGTAGTCAACCAGCAATTTTCTCGATCTTGTAAAATTAGATTTTCTTCATAACTTACAGATATACCTGCTTCCAAGCATCTAATATACTGCTGACGTATTTTCGCACCTTGAACGTCACCGAAAACTTCTTCCGGAAATTTGCTGATTGCGTCCGAGGCATTTATACCCGTTGCTTTTTCAGTTGCTAGGTTCCAATCAGTATAAACCAATTCACCATTATCTAAAACGTTGACAACGAAAATCAGTTGTTCGACTCCTTGATAAATGCTGCGAAGAAACTGTTCTTGTTCTTGCAAAGTTGCGCTCGCGAGTTCCCTTTCAGTAATATCAAGTACCATAGACGCAACACCAATGACTTCATTGTTTGCAGCAATTAAAGGATTGTTATACCATTCACAAATAATCGTTTTACCATCTTTGGTAATATTTTCAGTGACGATACGGATTCCACCAAACTGTGACAGTGATGCAGTTTTTAAATGATGTATTTGTTCTTTAGTAGTTTGACAGATCATCTCGAAATAATTACCGATCGCTTCTTCTTTTGTATATCCAAAAATGATTTCTGCCGAGCGATTCCATGTTTTAATTTTAAAATTTATATCCCATTCAATTACCGCTAAAGGTGTTTGTTCAATCAATAGCGTTAATCTTTGACGAGAAGCTAAAAGTTGAGATTGTGCTGAGTGACGTTCCCGAATTTCTTTTTGTAATGCTTGATTGCTTTGCAACAACTGCTGAGTTCTTTCTTCTACTCGTTTTTCCAAGTCTGCGTAAGCCTTTTTCAATGCTCTTTCTGCTTGTTTTAAACGAGTTACATCTGTTACCACCCCATCCCAAATAATCGAACCATCCGCTTGTTTTACCGGACGAGATGCAGCTTGGATAGATTTTACTTTTCCAGAAGCTAAAATAATTCTTCCTTCCCATTCCCAAGGTTGCAAACTCTGAGCAGAATTAGCAATACATTTTTCAAAATCTTCTCGTTCGTCTCGATGAACGCTGGAAATAAATAAGCTAGCATCAGTGATGATTTTTTCTGGAGGAAGTTCGTATATTTCAAAACAACCAGAACTAACGTAAGGAAAGCTAAATTGACCGTCAGCCCCAAGTTTAAACTGGAATAACATCCCCGGAACGTTTGCAGACAGTTTTTGTAGCTTTTCCTCACTTAATAAAAACTGATTTTCTATTGCTTCTCGCTGTTTAATTTCTTTCTGTAAATGAGTGATGACCTGAGTCAATTCACAAGTCCGCTGATTCACTCTAATTTCTAAATCTTCGTATAACTTATGTAAAGCAACTTCTATTTCTTTACGTTCGGTAATATCCTGTAATGTTCCTAAAATATGAATTACCTTTCCTTGAGCATCACAAATCGGAATTGTATTAATCTCTAACCAACATTGTCTACCATCTGCTTGCAGTTGTGGTTTAACAATTGTTTCAGGAATTTTAGATTCAACAGCACGACTATCATTAAGCCGAAACCAATTAGCTTCCTCTTCTTTCCAAGGTAAATCAAAATCAGTTTTACCTTTAATTAACAGTGGATCTCCCACCCCCGCAATCTGCGCGAAAAAGCTATTACAACCTTGATATACCGAATCACAATCTTTCCAAAATAATGCTTGCGGTACGTGATTTAAAATTTGCTCTAACAATTGTTTAGACGAACGCAATCGCGCTTCTACTTGAAATTGCTGGCTAATTTGTTGCGTTAATTCTCGAATAGTAACAATTATAAATTTATTATCTTCTTCATCTTGAAACACGCATTTTTTGATCGAAACAAAACGTCTTTCACCCGATGCATCTGTAATACATTCATCAGCTTCGTTTTGATTAGATGTAGTAAAAATAAATTCATCTTTTTCCCAAGACTCACCCGCTTCCTCTTTCTCAAACAAGTCAAAATCGGACTTACCAATAATTTCTTCCCTGCTACGTCCAATAAAATTACAATATGCATCATTTACCAGCACCCAACAATGTTGACGGTCTTTGACAAAGATGGGGTCAGAAGTGCCGTTGATTACCTGAAATAAAAAATCAGCAGAATAATATTCTTCGTGCTGTATTTGACAATCTCGAACTGTTCCCTCCAGATTAAGGGACAACTCATTTGTTTTTTTATCTTTATTCATCACCAAAATCCTTTTTAGTAAAGGTTCTACCCTTCGTTAGATGCTGGCTCGATTCAATACACAATTAATTTATTCATAAATCGTCCATTACCCTGTATACATTTAATTAGTATTCCCGCAATTGATTGTGTTTCAACACTCAACGCTAAGAATTTTGGATTTTGGATTGTCCCGTATCTCCCCATCCCTTAAACTGGACTCACCTTAGCCCGATACAGCAATTTCTCTCCTTGACGATAGCCCGTATAACGTACCTTGACTTTTTCGTTTGGTTGTGCATTACCTTCGATTAGCTGATGCATTTCGGGTAGATAGGGTAATTCTGTACCGACTTCGGCAACTGCTTCTACTCCCCATTCTTGCAAAAGTCTTGTAATCGGTTTTTCGATAAGTGGAATTATATTTACTGCTGGTAATTGACGATTTTCTCTGGCTTTATATGCTGCTGTAGGGAATTGGATTAACAATGATTCGATGATTTGTAAACTCGATTGTTGAAACTGAGCAAGTAATGATTGTTCCTGATTTGCTAGTTGCTTTTGCAGACGTTCGTATTCTTTTTTTAAATCTGCTATTTGTGACGATGACTGTTGTGTTGATGCTTGTTTAGTTAATTCCGTCTCAGAAAAATTATTTATTAAATCATTTAATTCTATTTGTAGCGATCGCGATAATTTGATCGCATACTCCAAGCGCATTTGTTGAATTTTTCCTCTTCGCAAGCGCTGTATCTGATATTTGGAAACTCCAGCAACTTTACTCAAAGCTTTGAAACTGGAGATGTTTTGCTGCTGCATCAATTCAAGCAGTTTATCAGTAAAATCTGTTTGATTTTCAATTTTTGATGCCATGATGAATAAGGTTAAAGGTTAAAGGTTGAGAGTTAGAAGTGAGGAGTTATAATATTTTAGCTTTTAGATTAAAAATAAATATTGAATTTATGAGTAGTAATTAAAATTATTTATTCTTATCTTTCCATACCCAATGCCCAATGACCAATTCTCAATGCCCAATCTTCAATTAACTTAATGCAACATCCAAAAACATCATTACCACAAATCCAAACATTAATCCTATAGCT
>NZ_JAYGHM010000038.1:34978-52437 GCF_034931125.1 Rivularia sp. UHCC 0363
AAAATACAAACTAACTAAACCTTTCGATTCACCATCGTCGCGCTCGCTTGATCGACTGGTACTAACAATATTTCGCTGAGATTAACGTGTGCCGGACGGGTAACGCAAAATAACACCACGTCCGCGATATCATCTGGGGTGAGAGGAGTTAATCCTTGATATACCTTTTGTGCTTTCTCATCGTCTCCATGAAATCGCACTTGGCTAAATTCTGTTTCCACTAAACCGGGATCGACTGAACTTACACGAATGGAAGTTCCTAACAAGTCTTGCTTCAAACCTTCAGAAATTGTTTTTACTGCGGCTTTAGTAGCACAGTAGACATTACCACCGGGATAAGTTTGATGTCCCGCAATTGAACCGATATTAACAACATGACCGCGATCGCGATCGACCATTCCCGGAACTACGTAGCGAGTAAGGTAAAGCAAGCCTTTAACATTGGTATCAATCATTTCTTCCCAATCTTGGAAACTACCTTCATGAAGCTTGTTTAAACCGCGACTCAGACCGGCATTATTGATGAGAATATCGATCTTCGACCATTGAGCGGGTAAGTTAGATATAGCAGATTCTACAGCATTGCGATCGCGGACATCGAGTTCTAATAAATGAAAATCTTCGGATGGTAATTGTAAATTTTCTACAACTTGCTGCAAACGTTCTAACCGGCGTGCAGCTAAAATTAACTTTGCACCCGCACTGCTAAAATATTTGACGCAAGATGCACCAATACCGCTACTTGCACCAGTTATTAATACAATTTGATTTTGGATTGAAGCCATAAATAAAAGTTAGGAGTTAGGAGTTGCAAAATAGAAATCGCCGACACCCTCGAAGGGTGCGGCTACACTTACTAAGTCCACCTGCGTGGACTAGGAAAATCATAGCCCACGCAGGTGGGCTTTGTTCTTTTAGCCCTACCCATAAGCAGGTGAGGGCTTGAGGAATTTGAAATTTCTTTTAAGAAAACTCCTAACTCTTAACTATTTTCCTACAACTGGTACGCGCTGAGTAATCATAGTTATGCCATTTCCTCGTACTAATACCGCAGAAATCCATTGATTACCGGGTTTCGCTGGTGCGCGTCCAACTTTAAATATTCCCCCAGCGGTAAGCAATTCCAAATCGACAGATGTAGGATTGAGATATTTTCCTGGTTGAACTGCTTCATCTAAAGCCGCACCCAAAAGGAAATCATCACCTAAAGGTTCGTTGATAATCGCATCAAAATAATAGTTTTCTCCAACTTTTAACTTATCGGGTAAATTAATATCTACCTTGGGAGGATTGACACCAGAAGTAAGCTGAGTTCGTTCTGATAAAATATCTTGACGAACAATTTTGCCATTAACTATGCGCTGACGCGATTTAATCGTAGCATTCATGCCGAGCTTATTATTGTTCGCAGCAGGTAAACCAACTATATTCGTTACTGTATCGGCAATAATAGTATTACCTTGGGTACTCCAAGATTGTAGTTTTGTACTGTATTTCAAGCTAGGATAACGCTTCCACAAAGAAGTTAAGGATTTTTCCATGCTCAAACGGTTTAATCCGTCTCCGTGAACAAAACTAGGGCTGTAAAAATTCATTACACCCTTGACATTGCCACGGTTTGCGGATGCATCAATTTGCGTTAAGAGAGTTTTGACTTGGGGAGGTGCATTTTCTGGTGCATTGGCTTGAGCGGGTTTCCAACCAGTAGATAAACCAAGCGTCAGGAGAAATAAAATTACCCAACGGCTACCAGTAACTCTTGATTTTCTTGCCGGTATTAAGGTATTAAAGTTAGACATTGGTGAGTATATTGTAGGTAATTTAACTACGGTACTTATTCCCTTTTTTAATGTATAACTCATGCTGGGACTTACCTTTACGGGTTAAATTCCGGATGAGCGTACAAAAAACCAGGAAATTGTTTTATTAAATTTTAAGCTAGGCGCTAACAGGGTAAAGGGTTAATGGCTGACGCTCATATACGGTTACTTATAGCAGCCAGCGGAACTGGCGGACATTTATTTCCGGCGATCGCCCTTGCGGAACAATTGCCAGATTATCAAATTGAATGGCTGGGTGTCCCTAACAGGTTAGAAACTCAGCTGGTTCCCAAACAGTATAAATTGAATACCATTGAAGTTGAAGGGTTCCAAAAAGGTTTTGGTATTTCTTCATTACTCACCTTGGGTAAACTGTGTGGTTCAATTCTACAAGTTAGAAAAATTCTATCGCAAGGCAAGTTTGACGGAGTTTTCACAACCGGAGGCTATATTTCTGGTCCTGCGGTAATTGCGGCTCGTTCTTTGGGCTTACCCGTAATTCTTCACGAATCTAACGCAATACCAGGAAAAGTCACTCGCTTTTTTGGTCCTTGGTGTAATGCGGTAGCTGTTGGATTTGAAGCTGCTGCAAAATATTTACCTAAAAACAAAACTATCTATACTAGTACTCCTGTACGTTCGGCATTTCTAGAACCTGAAATTGCAGCATCATTAGATTTACCAATTCCTCAAGATGTACCTTTAATTGTGGTTTTCGGTGGTAGTCAAGGAGCAGTTTCTGTAAATAAATTAGTCCGTGAAAGCGCTCCAGCGTGGTTTAAAGCTGGTGCTTATGTAGTGCATTTGACGGGGGATCAAGACCCAGAAGCGGATAGTCTGAAGCATTCCCAGTATATTTCGCTGCCATTTTACAGCAACATGGCCGCGTTGTTACAGCGAGCAAACTTAGCCATCAGTCGTTCCGGTGCGGGTAGCGTTACCGAATTAGCCGTATGCGGTACCCCAGCGATACTGATTCCCTATCCTTATGCAGCAGAAGACCATCAAACCTACAATGCTCAAGTATATACAGCAGCCGGAGCCGGGATATTATTTCAGCAGAAAGAATTAACCGTCGAGAAACTGCAAAATCAAGTTTTGGAATTATTACAATCTCCCGATACATTGCAGGAAATGAGTGCAAAGGCTAAAACGGTAGCGGTTCCCGAAAGTGCTGAGAAATTAGCGCAATTAGTAAGGGAAGTTGTGGAAAGGTAGGGGATAGATTGTAAATTTGATTGAGATTTATTTGTGGGTAGGCTTCGGGGCTTGCCCTATATTTTTATTTATACTTGCCATAAAATATGTAGCTGTTAGTGGAGCGTAACGCACCATCCTAATACCAATTCAATGCTGCGTTAAATCACTAAATCACCCGCAGCCTAGAAGGCTGGGGCTACAAATACAAAGCCTACCTTCGTAGGCTAAATTCGGCGTATCTTTATACAGAAACGGTATAACTCATATGACATTTGGTGGAAATTTTGGTAAATATTCGCTTAAAATTAATTAATATGACTCCACAAAAACCGATAAATGTATGGCAATATAAACCTTGGTGGTGTCAACCTTGGTCTATCTTACTTACAGGAACAACGCTAATTACTGGAAGCTGGTTATTATTTCACACAGTTTGGTTAACTGTTTTAATATCTATCCCTCTATTAACTTGGATGGGTTTTTTCCTATTGGTATATCCCAAAGCTTTTAGGGAAAGTCTAATGGATGAAATCGGGAATGGGGAATAGAGGGAGAGAAGGAGAAGATGGGGAGATGGGGAGAAATACTAGCTCCTAACTCCTCACCTTTAACCTTTGACCTTTGACCTTAATTTATCGTTTATTTTCTAGTGAACGATAAGCGAAACGCATCGACTGCAACATTCTTTCTCGCTTTTTACGAGCGATCGCCTGCAAATCGATGGTTTTATCAGTTTCATCAACTATCTCACCAGTTATTACTTCTAATACGTCTTCTAAGGTAATTACACCGGAAACGTTTCCGTATTCATCTACTACTACTGCTAGATGTTCCCGTGCTTCTAAAAAGTTTCTCATCAATCGATCTGCGCGAATTGTTTCCGGTACAAATCCGACTTTTCGCGTTAATGTGCCAATTTTCTGAGTTTTTCTGCCTTCTACCATTGCTGTCAACAAGTTCTGTTTTAACGCAACACCAATTACTTCATCAATAGTCTCGTTAATTACAATTATTCTTGTATGCTGTGAAGCGATAATATCTGTTTTGGCTTCCTCAAGAGTTAAGTTACCGCGCAAATATGTGAGGATTGTTCGGGGTGTCATTAAATCTGCTGCTGTCAGTTCATTTAACTGAAACACTCGCTGAATCATCTGCGCTTCATCGCGTTCTATTATGCCTTCCTGGTGAGCAATATCTGCCAACAACATGATTTCTGCTTTATTAGTTGTCGGTTGCTTTTTACCTTTAGTAAAAGGTGCTGTTACATTTTCTAATACCCACACTAAAGGGGTAAATATTAGAGTTAACGCAGCAATCGGAAGAGCTATAAATAATGCAATTGGCTCTGCATAGCGTTCGCCAATGGTTTTCGGAACAATTTCTGCAAAAATGATAATTAGGAATGTTAATATTCCTGAAAATACACCTAACCAAACGTCTCCTAGTACTGTTCTGGCAATGTTACCTGTAAGAATACTACCAACAATATTGAAAACATTATTCAGAACTACAATAGTCGCGATCGGTCGATTCATGTTTTCACGAATCGCCAATAGTGCTATTGCAGATGGGTTTTTGGACTGCGCTAACTGTCTAACTTTCAGCGTTGAAACTGAAAATAGAGACGCTTCAATTCCAGAACAGACGGCTGAACCTGAAATAACTAAAATAACAACGAGAATAAGCTGTAACATCATATTTCCCAGCTATGGGAAGAGTAGTTGAGGTTAATTGTGTTTTAAAAGAAGTACTACAAGCGATGTTGTAGCTAATACAACCTCACCTATCTTAAACCCACGTAAGCAAGATATGCTTGTAAGAATATGTGCCAGTCTGTAAGCCAAAGATTGCATTTAATTCGCTACCTGACTGCCGTGACTGCGTGGGTCTTCATTGCTACCAGTTGTGGCTTCGGTTGTAGAAAATTGTGAAACTCTACCATTAGCTTGAGCATAAGGTAAAGGAGAACCCGCAATCAAGGCTTCTAGGTTACTTCCCATTATTGTAAGGGGTTGGTCGCCTATGGTTTCTGCTTTGGCTTGAGCATTTTTATCTAAAAACACAAAATGCGGAATCCCATCTACTCGATATTGCAGCATTTCTGGTAGCCACTTACTGTTATCTACATTCAGCATCACAAAATTCACATTACCGGCATATTCCTCTTCCAGTGTGGCGATTTCGGGTGCCATCTTCTGGCAGACAGTACACCAATTAGCGTAAAATTCTATTAAAGATGGTTTTCCATTATTCAAAGCCACTGACAACGGTGTTGAATTTCGGTCTAACTCAGTTAAGGAAACTGAATTATTTTCGCTTCGCAGTCCTAAAAACAAAGCTACTGACAAAACAACAGCTACCGTGACAATCAGAAAATTTCGGAGTCGCACTCCAAAACTTGATTCTGGCTTTTCTGGGGAATCTAAGGACGAATCCTTACTCATAACAAAGGTTTATAAAAACTTAACAAATCATTTCATTTTAAGTTTAACCCTCTACTTCCATTTATTAGACCTGTTTCAAAAATAAAAACGCTCAAAGATGGGGGGTGGGGGGATAGGGAGCGAGTAGAGAGTAATGATTAGGGAACGGACGTTTGAGCAGTCTCACAATAATAAATAGTCTGATGATGAGAAATAACAAACTCACTACTTACGACTTGCTACTTGCTATTCATTCTTCACTCCCCCAATCCAAAATCCATTAGCGCAGCGTGTCCGCAAGGACATAATCTAAAATCCAAAATGAAAAAACGAGTCACCATTACCTTTCCCAAGCGTACTGTCCAAATGCCTGTTACCTACCGACTGGCTAAAGATTTTAATGTTGCTGCAAATATTATCCGCGCTGCTGTTGCTCCCAACCAAATCGGTAAACTAGTGGTGGAATTATCTGGAGATATTGACCAATTAGATGCAGCTATCGAATGGATGCGGGAGCAAAGTATTAGTGTTTCCCTCAGTTTAGGAGAAATTGTCATTGATGAACAAGCCTGCGTCCATTGTGGGTTGTGTACTGGGGTTTGTCCGACACAAGCACTTACTCTCGATCCTCAAAGCTTTAAGCTCAACTTTACTCGTTCTCGCTGTATTGTTTGCGAGCAGTGTATTCCGACTTGTCCGGTGAATGCAATTTCGACAAATTTATAATTTAATTATTTCATTTCATAACTAGCATTGTTGGCGGAAGTCATCTTTTTAGTCTATTCCCTATTCTCTATTCCATAGACTATAGAACTTACGCATTGACAGAAAATACAAAATATGAATTATGAAAAAACTACATTTATCGTAGGGGTTTAGCAGTGCTAAACCCCTACATATGACTATATACTCATAAACTATCAAAACTTGAAATGACCTCTAATCGTGAATGCACACCATAATTAATTTGTACAGTGCGTAAGTCCTAGACTAATAAATTTAGAGATATATTTTCAAATATTAATAATATTTAAAAGTTAATTATAAATATTCCTTCAAAATATTTATTAATTAGATATACGCCAAAATACTTTTTCTGATAATCTATTCCTTAAGATTGATTTTTAATTAAAAAATATCAAACTTAATAGACTTTAACCAGATGTTAATATTTAATAATCTGTATGAAGTACAACATTATTTCTATTATTTGAGGTGCTATGACATTAGCTACAAAACCAACAGTTAAAACTCTCGCTGAATACACTTACAGCGCCATTGAAAAGCATTTTCACAAAACTTGGAAGTGGGAGAAAGCCGTTAAAAACGATAAAGATGCCGAGGCTTTGCATCAAATGCGGGTTGGTATGCGTCGTTTGCGTACTACTGTCACCAGATTTAATTCTATCGTCGATTTCCCCGAATCAGCGAACGATAAAAACATCGGAAAAATTGCCCGTTGTCTTGGTTCGTTAAGAGATTTGGATGTGTTAAAAGAAACTTTTAAAACTACATATCAACCACAATTACCCAAAAAAGAAAGAGCAATTTTAGATGATGTAATTGACGCTTTAGAAGAACAACGTTTAGAAGCGGCGATGAATGTCAAATCATTATTCAAAAGCGAACGTTACAAATCTTTAAAAAACGGATTAAAAGAATGGTTGGAGAAACCAAGTTATCATCCATTAGCAAATTTAACAATCCAGCAAGTTTTACCAGATTTACTTTTACCGGAAATTAGTTACTTTTTTATGCATCCGGGTTGGTTAATTGGAACTCAAGTAGAAGAAAATAAAGTTGTTGTTTCTAAAGACTTTGATGAGAAAAAAATAGATAAACAGATATTAATAAAAGGAGAAGACTTACACGATTTACGCAAGCAAGCGAAAAGACTACGTTATCTGATGGAATTGTTTACCGATTTGTATGGTGAAGGATATGCAAACTGTCTTGAACAAGTCAAAAATATTCAAGAAGTTTTGGGTTCTATGCAAGATAGCGTTGTTTTAGATGAATGGTTGCAAGATGTGCTGGGATCAAAAATTAGTAAAGAGCTTCCGACTTTAGCAACTTTACTTACGAAAAATCGTTATGATTTGTGGCAACAATGGCAATCTTTACAGCAACGATATCTGAAACTTGAGACAAGACTTGAATTTCACTTAATAATTCTGCATCCTGATGTGAAGGGATGGGGAGATAATAAGGCAAAGAAACAAGCACAAGAGAAAAATTTCATTGAAGACTAGGTTCGGGTTTTACGAAGACTACTAATTTGTGTATAGAACCCGGAAATCGGCTCACACTACTGGGGTCGATTTTCGTTCCGGTTTAGCTTTGATGTCGTCAAATATCCAAATATAGCTAAAGCAAAACACGCTCCTATTAATGGAACGTGTAATTTTGTCTATTGTTGATATAATTTGCTCAAAGGGCGACCGATGGGACTTGAACCCACGAATGGAGATACCACAAACCTCTGCCTTAACCACTTGGCTACGATCGCCATATTTTCTTTCTTTAACTAGTATAACAAATTTAGAATGAATTTATCAAGCATTTTTTCGGAACGGACTCAGATAATCTACAGTCTAAGAATCAAATAGTTAATTATTATATCAGGAGATAATGAAAATTGTAAGTATTGTTGCATATGCCGGAACTGCTGCGCTGATTGCACTAGGTATAGCAATGGCAAGTACAAACCCATCACGAACCGAGTACGAAGAGTACGCTGCTCAAAGGTTAAACGAGTATATAAAAGAACAAGGCTGTAGTAAAACTCCAAAGCTATTAGATAATTTAATCAAATTCGACTGTAAAAAACTGATCGATTCATTCAATCCACAGATTAAGCAGGTAATTAATGCATCGACCCAACAACATGATTATTTACTGTTCAGCGTTTACGAGACTGATTTGCAAATAAACTCTCTTATACCTTCATATAAATTCGAGACTGTAGCGGCTTTTGATAATTTCTTTACTTATAAAGCGGAAAAACAATAGTTAAGGATGGGGGTTTGGGGATTGGGAATGGGGAATGGGGAATTGGGAATTGGGAATTGGGAATACTTATATTTAAGAATTCCTTTTAAAAAGTGCCGATATAAGAATGAGTTACTGTACGAATACTAACTGCTTGTCTCCGCAAAACAATGATACGGCTAATTTTTGTATGAATTGCGGTAAACAGCTTCTACTCAAAGACCGCTATCGTCCCCTTGATCTCATCGGACATGGTGGCTTTGGTAGAACTTTTTTAGCTGCGGATGAGTACCTCCCTTCCAAAGCTAAATGCGTTATTAAACAACTTTATTTTTCTCAAGCAGAACCAAATCATTTCAATCCGAAGGTCGCAGAGTTATTTTGTCAAGAAGCCATTCGTTTGGACGATTTGGGAGAACACCCACAGATACCGCAACTTCTGGCACATTTTGAACAAGACGAGCAACTTTATTTGGTGCAAGAATGGGTTGCGGGAAATTCGTTGATGCAAGAAATTCAACAACAAGGAGTTTTCCGAGAATCTCAAATTAAACAATTGCTGCAAGAACTATTACCAGTACTGCAATTTATCCATTCACGAAACATAATTCATCGGGATATCAAACCAGCGAATATTATGCGGAGATATTCTGAGAAAACACACACTAAAGCATCAAATTCCAATTCCAATCTGGTTTTAATTGATTTCGGGATTGCCAAACATCTTAGTAACACTAAATTGCAGGAGACAGGTACAAAAATTGGAACTCCAGAATATATGCCTCCCGAACAACTGCGAGGTAAAGTATTTCCAGCTAGCGATATTTACAGTTTGGGAGTGACCTGTATTTATTTATTGACTGGTATTTCCCCCTTTGACTTGTTTGATATTTCTTGCGATCGCTGGGTATGGCGAGATTATTTACTACCAGAAAATCAAGTCGGTACGCATTTGGGGAAGATTTTGGATCGAATGCTGCAAAATTCCCTTCCACAGCGCTACAAACAAGCAAATGATGTTTTGCAAGCACTATCGCATCAGCCTGTATCGCTACAAAACTTCGACATTTCAGCCTCTGATAGTGAAAATGAAAAGCCGGAAATTGACTATACTCAGCTACGGGATTTACTTAAAAAAGGAAAATGGCAAGAAGCAGATACAGAAACTTGGAAAATTATGTGTCTTTCTCTGTCAAAGCCAATCGGTAGTTATTTGTTTAAAGGTGATATTGAAAAATTACCCGATGATGATTTACAAATAATTGATCAATTGTGGACAAGATATAGTAGAGGACGCTTTGGCTTCAGCGTACAAAAAGAAATATATGACGGTGTAGAGAGGGATTACGTTAAATTTTGCGCTGTTGTTGGCTGGTCAATGTATAACTCTCATTCAGCCGGTTCCGATTATTATTTTAATTTAAAAGCACCTATGGGACATTTACCGACACGAATTTGGATGGGTGGTTCTCAATGGTGGCGACACGCGAATACATTTGCTGCTAAATTGGAGCAGCTTGTTAATTGATATTTTAACGCATTTAATTTTCCTATTCCTTAACAAACTTACCCCGCGCTTGCTGAGTCGAATGCAAGATTTGCTCTAAACTTATCCAATCTTCCCGTTCAATCAAATTAACTAATTCATCAAGATTCGAGCGATATTTTTGCAGCGACATTAGCAAAGCTTCTCGATTGTATTTTGCCATCATTACGCCCAATTCCGGATTCCCCCCACCGACACGAGATGTATCGCGAAAGCCGGAACTAGCAAATTTTTGAGCTAGCTGATGGACTTGAGCATCCAGTTCTTTTTCGCAAGTTCCAATTAAGCAAGCACTTACCATAACTGGTAAATGAGAAATCAAGCTAACTGCTTTATCGTGTTCTTCTGGGGAACAATAGTGAATATTCACCCCAAGTTGACCGATCAGATTTTCGACAACTGCGATCGCGCTGGCAGTCGTTGTACTCACAGGTGTAAGTACGTAGGGTTTATCGGTAAATAAATTTGTACGTGCAGCTTCTATACCTGAATCATTACTACCTGCCATTGGATGTCCTCCGACAAAATTTTTCCATACAGGCGAAATTGCGTTCACAATCGGGGTTTTCACTGAACCAACATCAGTTATTACACAAGAACTTGGCAAATAAGCAATCAATTGCTCAAGTGTGGGAATAATAAATCCTAGAGGTGTACAAATAAATACTACTTCTGCTGTCGATAGCAAGCTCATATTAGTTGACGCTTGGGAAACAACGTTCATAGAAATTGCCCTTTGAATAGTTGACTCGCGACGACTAATTCCTAAAACGTGATGTCCTTGCTTTTTGAAGTCTAAACCCAAAGAACCACCGATTAATCCCAGACCAATAATGCCGATTATCATACTTAATTTTAGATTTTAAATTTTAGATTTTGGATTAGGAGTTAGTACCACCGGAGTCATTAATCAGTGTCATCAGTGTCATCCATTTAATCAGTGTTCGGAGTTAGGAGTTTAATTCCCAATGCCCAATTACCAATTACCAATTACCAATTACCAATTACCAATTACCAATTCCCATTCCCAATTCTAGATATTACTTAATTTCAGCATAAATTACCAAATATTAAATAAAATCAGAGGTAGCATCGATGACTGTAGATGAATTATTAGAAAAATACCAGAAGGGATGTACGGATTTTAGAAATATTCAACTTCCTGAAGCTAATTTATGTGGAGTAAAACTTAGTGGTGTGGATTTTAGCCATGCTAATTTAAGCGTTGTAAATCTTAGCGGAGCTTATCTGACTAAGGCTAATTTGAGCTGCGCGAAACTTAATGTCGCAAGGCTTAGTGGCGCTCATCTTGAAGGTGCTAATCTGACTGAAGCGAGTTTGAATGTGGCTAATTTGATTCGAGCTAATTTGAGTCATGCTCAATTGGTGAGAGCTTCTTTAATCCAAAGTGAATTAATTCGCGCTGATTTCAGTCGTGCTAATTTACTAGAAGCAAATTTGAGCAATGCCGATTTACGCGAAGCTACTTTACGTCATGCTGTTTTACGCAATGCTAATTTGAATCAAGCTTGTCTTAGAGGTGCATCTTTGGTAGCAGCTAATCTGGAACGAGCTACTTTGAATACTGCCGATTTGGTTCGTGCCGATCTAAGCGGTGCTAATTTACGTGAAGCCGAACTTCGTCAGGTGAATATGTTTCGCGCTAACCTTAGCGGTGCTAATCTCAGCGATGCGAATCTTCGGTGGGCGGATTTGAGGGGTGCTAATCTTTCTTGGGCTGATTTGAGTGGTGCAAAATTAAGCGGTGCAAATTTGGCTGGAGCCGATTTGAGTAATGCTAATTTGACTAATACCAGTTTCGTACACGCCGATCTAACTGAAGCAAAATTAATTCAAGCTGAATGGGTAGGTGCCGATCTAACTGGAGCAACTCTAACCGGAGCAAAACTTTATGCAACTTCTCGATTTGGTTTGAAAACTGAAGCCATGATTTGTGAATGGGTAGACTTGAGTCAACTTGGCGATCGCTCTATTATTCATCACTTAAATGCAGAAGATTCGGGAGAATTTTTCAACGAAACTCCACCTACTGTTCGGATTATTATCGATAGACCTTTAGACCCAGAAGCAAATTTTGCTTTAGCGGGTGCGTATTTTCAAATTACTAAAAAATATCTGGGCTTAAAACAACCCCCCAGTATGGAAATTGGTCGTCGTCGTACCGTTTTCACTTTCCGTGCAGATAGTGACGAAAGTTTATTTCCGATTGCTTACATGGCAGTTCTACCTTTTAAAGATGCTGCTGCGACTCAAAAAAATATCTATCTGGCGATAGAAATGATTGCTAGTCAAGATAAGAATGGGCAGTTAATTACTATTCAACAGATGCAGCAATTAAATAATTTATTAGAACAAGCAAAAGCAAATGCAAATTCTATTAAAGATGCGACAAAAATTTTAGAAATTGCCGCAAGATTAAACTTTTTTCAAGCTCCTACTCAAACTATTTTAACTAATACTAGTGCCAAGAACTTAACTATTCATGATAGTCCGCATTTTGGTAAAAGATTAATTGACCATCCTCAAATTGAAGCCGATTTATACGAAGATGAACTGAGCGAACTTTCTAAATCTAGACAACCATCAATAAACGCGATCGCAGATTTCTTTAAAGGTTTTCACTATCTTAGTTAATTTGTAAGTTGGTAATTGGTAATTGGTAATTGGTAATTGGTAGTTGGTAGTTGGTAGTTGGTAGTTGGTAGTTGCTACTTGGGCAATGACCTAAAGGCATAGATATGTCAAAAAAATTAACTTAAATCTTTTATACTTTATAGTAATGTTTTGTTCTTATAATTGTTTAATTTGTAATTAAGAACACCTATAACTAAGGTTCCAATACTGTTTCTGAGAGTTAATAAGCCCCATATTATGAAAAATTTGTTTTTTTCAAAACCTTAAATAATTTATAACTAAACTAGATTTATTAAAAAAATCTAACAAAATCTAAAAAAAGGAATACCCAATGCCTAAATAATACATACTGCGCTATGTTTAGTCCAAACCACAATTTTATTCATTCAAGAAAAGGCGCATGAAGGAGCAAAAAGTATGTTTAACAAAATGATGGGTCGTACCAGATATGTAGTTTGTCGTATCATGTTACACCTAAGCGGTTCGGAAGTTGCACCTATTTTGGGAGTATTAAATCGTAGCGCTAGAGAAGCAATTGATGCTGAAGGTGATATAGAGGTGATGGGGGAACAGTTAGTTGCAATCTGCGAAACTCTATTGCAATACGATGAATATTGGATGTCCGCAGCCAATGAAGGTGATGTATTTTGGGAAGAAGGAGAAGCGGGAGACTACGTTCAAGAATTATTTACCGACTCCGCACAACGTTACTTGAGCGAACCACCGGAAAACTATTCTGATGCCGATGCATCTTTTTCCGTTCCCGTAACGCGCAATGTAGTTGTGATGATTACAGTGGCTTATGAAGGAGAAGTTGCGGAATTAGAAGATGATTTGTCAAATATTGCCGCGCTTCAAGAAGCTTTGAAAGCTTTAATTAATTTACATTACAAACATAAAATACGAGCGGTTCAGGTACATTTCTCGCCAGCACAATTAGGTGATGAACTGACTAACGACCAATTATTACAGCATTATCCAGACTTAATTCCTTTGTAATTTTTTTAACTGGATTATATAAAAAGACGGTTCTCCGTACTCAAGTCAATAAAGAAGTTGTTAAGCTCAAAGGTAGAATAAAAGTTATATGGACATGACAATTTTGCGTAAGTTAACAGCTGTTTTTTTAGCATTTAGTTTGTGCTTTACAACAGTTGCTTGTGGTGGTGTTAGTCAAAATAACCAAAGCATCCCCCAAGCCAAAAATGTAAATCAAACTCCGATTAACACTAAAATTAGTGATGGCGAATATCCCGTACAGCAAGCTAGTTACAACGATGCTGATGGAGAATATACGCTATTTTTACTAAATAGTCCTAAGCCCACTTTTAAAACTGATAAGCTGCAAATGGCGCGGCTTACAGATGAACAAATTAAGGAAGGTAAAGCTAGCTACTTAAAAGTAGAAAACGGACAGCCTGCACTTTATTTAACACCAGATTTTAAGATCGAATACACTCAAAACGTTACCGAAACAAAAACCGATCCCCAAACCGGACAAGAGCGAACAGTTGTAGTTCAGCGAAATAACGGTTTTTGGTCGCCCTTTGCAGGTGCGCTTGCTGGTCAAGCGATCGGTAGTTTATTATTTAGACCCCAATATTACGTACCACCTGCATATCAGCCGGGAAGGTCTGTGTACACTGGTTTTGGTGGGTATGGTAACAGCTATGATGTTGCAGTTGATAGATATCGTCAACGGTATAATGAACCACCAGCAGCAGTCAGAAACCGTACCACTTTCCGCACTACAGGAAACATTAGAAGAACAAGTCCTAGCACTTCAACCCTGAGACGTACAACCCCTGGGACTTCAACTTTGAGGCGTACAACCCCTAGTACAAATACTGGCAACAGTCGTGCTACTGGTTCCGGTTTTGGCAGCAGCACTTTAAAACAATCCGGTAAATCTGGGTCTGTAAGAAAGAATCCATCCAACAGTAGTTTCGGTAGCGGAACTCGTTCTCGTTCTTCGAGAAGCCGCAGTGGTAGCGGTTTTGGTAGCGGACGCAGAAGACGGTAAGGGGATTTTGGATTTTAGATTACCCTGCGGGAAGACGCTTTCGCGTCAATGGATTTTGGATTGGGGGTGAGGAGTTAGTACCACCGGAGTTAAGAACACCGGAGTTATTAATCAGTGTCATCCATTTAATCAGTGTTCGGAGTGAGGAGTTAATAAGAATTATCTTCCCCCCATCTCCCCATCCCCTCTCCCCATCAAGCTACAGCTACAGCTTGTTCCCAACGTCCGACGGCTTTACCAATGACTGCTAATTCCTGCATTAAACGGTCAAAACGCTGTGGTGTGAGGGATTGGGGTCCATCTGATAACGCTTTCGCGGGGTTGGGATGAACTTCTATCATTAAGGAATCACACCCTGCTGCGATCGCAGCCATTGACATTGAAGGAACAAATTCTGATAAACCCGTACCGTGGGAAGGATCGATCGCGATCGGTAAATGGGTTAGCTGTCGCAACACGGGTATTACTGATAAGTCCAAGGTATTGCGAGTGTACTGACGGTCAAAGGAACGAATGCCGCGTTCGCACAAAATTACGTTAGAATTTCCCGAAGCAAGTACGTATTCAGCAGCCATTAACCATTCTTCAATAGTCGCCGAAATTCCACGCTTGAGAAAAACGGGTTTCGGTTGCGCTCCTACTTTTTTGAGCAATGAGAAATTCTGCATATTTCTCGCACCAACTTGAACAATATCCGCAACTTCCACAATTTTGTCCAAGTCAGCAGCATCCATGACTTCGGTAATAATTCCCAACCCGCTAACTTCTCTTGCTTTTGCTAATAATTCTAAAGCGCTTTCACCATGTCCTTGAAAAGCATAAGGTGAAGTCCGGGGTTTGTAAGCACCACCACGCAGAAACTTCGCTCCAGCAGCTTTGACGCGCTGCGCGGTTTCTACAATCATTTCCTCATTTTCTACCGAACAAGGACCCGCGATTACTACTAAAGGATAATTTTCGCCAAATGTCACTTCACCATCGGGAGTGTTAACTATAATTCCTGAAGCTTCACCGTGCCGAAACTGACGACTAGCACGTTTGTAAGGCTTTTCTACCCGCAATAC
Organism: Rivularia sp. UHCC 0363; assembly: GCF_034931125.1. Taxonomy (NCBI): domain Bacteria; kingdom Bacillati; phylum Cyanobacteriota; class Cyanophyceae; order Nostocales; family Rivulariaceae; genus Rivularia; species Rivularia sp. UHCC 0363. The sequence goes on from NZ_JAYGHM010000038.1 coordinate 50,701, forward strand.
TTGCTCAATCCAAGGACTCACTTCTTGAATTTGCAATGGATCTAAACTTGCTGTTTCTCCGACTAAACCAATTACTACTTTGTGTTGACCAACTATTTTTTCTGGAGTCAGTCCCCAGCTAATCATTTCTTCATTAATGCGTTTGATTTCCGCTTCTGGAGAACCGACTTTCATTACTACAATCATTTTTAATTTCCCGAACTTATGTTAAATTGCTTCCTACTGTACTCGTAGATGTAGATATAAATTTGTCTACGAGTGTATATAGTTATCTATTTAAATGCTAGCTTAGGATAAACTCTATTGTTTATTCACTTTTTCTTCTCCTATTTCTAAACTTCCACGTTTAATTTGTTCAAGTTCCATTGCTTCAAATAAAGCACGAAAGTTACCTTCTCCGAAACCTTGAGCGGACTTTCTACGCTCGATAAATTCAAAGAAAAAGGTTGGTTGAGAAAAAATTGGCTGGGTAAAAATTTGTAAAAGTAATGCATTGGGAAAATCTTCCTTCCAATCTACCAAAATTTCTTGTTCGGCGATCGCAATTAGTTCATTTGATTTAACAGGTAAATTTGCTCGCTGCTGTAACTGAGAATAGTAGCTTTTAAAAATGGGCAGAAAAGACAAACCACGAGCGCGGAATTGAGCGATGCGATCAATAATATCGTTGGTTTGTAAAGCAATATGTTGAATTCCTGCTCCTCGGTTAATGTTGAGAAATTCCTGAATTTGGGAATTAGGAGTTGCAGGTTCGTTAATTGCTAATTGCACCTCCCCATCAGGAGAAACCATTACTTGACTGTGCAATGCAGAATGTTCGGTTTGAATATTAAACTTCTGTCGCTGTCGAAAACCGAGAATATTTTCATACCAACTAACAGCAGCCTGTAAATCACCCACCGCTACATTTAAAACTAGGTGATCTATTGCTTGAATGGAAGATGTAGAGGAATATTTTTGTGTATTTCTTGATTGTTTTTCCAATAAAGTATGGGTGAGTCCTCCCCAAGCAATAATTTGAGCTTGGTTACTGTAAGTTTCATCAATTTGTTTATCTTTTTGAAACTTTACAAGGGGCTGTTGCACAAATTTTACACCGTAAGCTGTTACCAGCGTTATTATCGCTGACAAATTTTCCACTTCAAAAGCAACATCTACTACTCCGGGTGGATGTTGACGGAGATATTCAGTAACCGGGCTAGTGGATGATAATGCTGAGGACAGCATAAAGCAAACTGAGCCGCTTTTAACTACTTCCGTGCGGGTATGAGTGATGTCTCCTCTACCTGGTGGGAAGCTGGGGGTATCAGCATCATCTAATTCAAAATCAAGATGATGTACAAACCAATCACGCCAAATTATGGCATCTTCAACATAGAAGTGAACGTAAGCAATTCTCATTTTGATTTAAGCAAGAGGCAATAACAGCTGATCTATCTGTAAATTCTGCCTTTTTTGCCAGATTTTCAAGTCACTCCTAAGCAGTAGATAGTTGTTTTTCAGTTAAATTTTCTTAGAAAATGGGACAAGGGGATGGGGGGATGGGGGGATGGGGGGAAGATAATTCTTATTAACTCCGGTGGTACTAACTCCTAACCCCCAATCCAAAATCTAAAACTTGTGCTGATGCTTCGGCTTACCTCGACTTCGCTCGGTACAAGTCGCTCAGCACTAAACTTGCCGAAGTATCTAAAATCCTAACTCCTAACTCCTAACTCCTAACTCCTAACTCCTAAC
>NZ_JAYGHM010000038.1:52675-59661 GCF_034931125.1 Rivularia sp. UHCC 0363
TAACTCCTAATTCCTAACTCTAAGAGCTACTTGCCATATATTACCTGTTTTCTTGAGTTCGACAAAGTTACACGACTGTAAGAAATTAACAAAGTTACGGGTCAGGCTTAATTCTTTGAGGATTTTAGTTATTCCTTTACCATACTGTTTGTTAAATCTTTCGCCTACAGTGTGGATCGGAATATAATTATTCGGGGTTGTACCTACCAATTGAGTAATAATTCTAACTATTGCTTGTTCTAAACTCGATTTATTCTCAAAGGTCAATATTTGATGGTCTGGGTTTTCGTCAGTGGGCATCTTGAACAAAGTAATATAAACTTCTGGATGCTCGGATATTTGATGAATCACAAATTCTGGTTTGTTGATAAAAATATTTTTGACATTTTTACCAGGAAGGTGATGAGATACTACTTTATTAACACTAAAGCTATACTTTTCTTTAAATATTTTACAGATTTGAGAGAGTTTTACCCATTGATTTGATGTCTGAGCAACTTGTTGTGTAACTATATCTTTAATCTGAGATAAAAGTTGTTCTATGGAAGGGAAAATCGTATGCGTTTGGGTTTCATTGGTTTTACTATTAAATACAGTTAAATTGCTTTCTTTTTGACTAACTTGATAAACGGTTAATCCTTTTTGTTGCAGATGGTTACATAAATTAGTCATCACCGTATCTGATGAACATACCAAAACTTCTTTTACTTTCGGGTAATGTTGGTCAATTGTTGAACCAAAAGCAATCATTTTTCCGTCGGCATTATCTTTACCACGAGGAACATGAATTAAGTCGTAACCACGTTGATGAAATTCGATGTCCTTTTTACCCATACTTTGCCAGTTTGCAAAAGCAGTTTTAATTTGAATATCGTGATGACAAACTGTTGTTAAAAACTGTTCTGTTTCAGGAGTAATTTGAATGTTTTCTGCGTCTAAAAGTAATACTGCTATTCCCGTTTGCTGTTGATTATCAGGAGTATCAGTAACTTGTTTAGTAGTTAAATTTATATCTTGTTGATTCTCCGAAATTTTTAACTCATTTGTCGGGGGTAACGATTCAATCGGTGTATTAATATCTTGCTGGTTTGGAGATTGTTCTTCTTCAGAGGTTGTTTGAATATTAGATTTTTTTTGATGATCGGAAGTTTTCGACTCGGAAAGATTCGGATTAAACTGGCGTATTTTTTCTTGTAATTTGATTAAAACAGGTGTGTTCGTCGCTGAGGGTACCAGTAAAGCTTTAATAAAAACTTCCATTCTAGCAATCAAGGATTCCCAATCATCAGCGCTACCAATTGCCTCAATTAACTTTGTTTTTAAACGTGATTGATTGCTATTATCAACCCAAGATATACTTTTGTACTTATCGAGCAGTAGTTCTGGTTGCTGTTGCTGAATATAAATAACTGCTTGGCAAACATAGGAGCCAATTTTATTCAACAATGCTGTAGGGTATTTAGTCAGCGTAACAGTCATAGCTCGTTTAAGTACAGTAGATAGGACATCCTAGCTGATACCATTTTTAAAATGGTACACATCCTTTTATATCTAGTAAATATTTTATCTGATAACCGTGAAATTGCTTAAGCCAAGAAATTGAAGAAAAATTATAAGATAATAGGGAACCGTGACTCTGACAATATTAATAATTTGTGTTGCAATCGCGATCGTATTTTAGATTGATGGAGAGATAGGAACACCGAAGGGAATAATGTTTTTGTCATCAAATCGAGCGGATAAAAATTTGTCGTTAATTAGTTTTTGATAAGTCTCCAAGTTGTTGTTCCAGTTCTGAAGTATTCTATGCAAATCTCGTATTCTTTCTTCTTGGTTGTTACCGGCAATATCGTAGTTAAAGTTGCCAGAAAATAATACTGCTGGAAGAGAGTTTTCTGCTAATTTTAGCAATCCTTCATTAATAGTTAAATTCAGTTGAGAATCTTCTAAGGTGTAGGCTAATTGAATTGCAGCTTTTACAGGTGTTTTACCAAATTCTCGCCATTCTCCCGAAGCTAACAGATTTTTCAATAAATAGTTAGCAGCACCATTTGATTCTGTAAAAGTGACAAAACCTTTAGGATTAATTCCTACAGCTTGATATTCTACATTCGGTAGCTTTTCTATATATTTTATCGCTAATTGAGCAATAATTGCTTCTTGGATATCTTTTTTGTCAACAGCTTCGGCAAAAACTATCCGGTTCGGTTGTACGACAATTGCAATTCCATTTTGAAACACCAGCTGCGTCAAATTTTTTGTATACACTGGAGGACGTGCTAGTTCCCAATCGGATGAGATAATGTTGCTGTATTTCAAAAAATCAAGGTTCACAACACTGGGATTCAATTTAGCTGTAATCGCGATCGCTAATTCCTGAATTTGTACAGTTTTGTTCATATTTTTGAGTTTATATTTCTAAAATAATCATGCTTGCCGATTTATTATCAGTATTTATATGCAAGCAGTTTTATATTAAAGGTAAAAATAAGATTATTGTGTTGGCAAGAATACTTATCCGGTTTTATATCTCTATCAGGAATAGGAACGGTCATTTGAGCAGAAAAGGTACCCTCCCCAGATTAGCGAGGAGGGTTATGGATACAGTTTTATTAGGAGATCGAAATTAAACGGTTATGATTTCACAAGGATAACTATATCGTTGAAATCGCGATCGCCACCATTAGATAAGTCTTCAAAACCCAAGGTGTTGTTTCCTAACGAGCGAATATGCTCTACTCCATCAGAGTTTGCTGGAGCGAAGGAGAAATAAACTTGGCTGAAGTCTCCTTCGAGAGTATCAATATTCCCCTCAGTGATGATGAAAGGAGCGTAGAGATATCCTCCCGATAGGGAGTCTTGGATAGTAGTGGAACTGAGATTGTTTACGCTAAGTTCCAACTCTGGTTCGTGAAGCTGCACTGCTACTTGTGCATAATTATCATCACCGGGTTTGACTTTGTTTCCTGTAATAGGGTCGGTAATGGTTCCTTCTGCGTCTTCGATTTTGTAAAAACCTACAGTATTATCAAATTCTGCTTCCCTATCTACAGTAAAAGTTATTGCTATATCACCCGTAAATGATTCTAAGTTGAGTAAATTCCCATCAAGGATATTTTGTGCATATTGGGGAACACTTTGCGAGTTTTGTACGACATCATCGTTTTCGATTACCGCAATGCTATATTCTGGTTGGTTATTTTCAAAAGTTGCAGCAGATACCAATGGATTCAGAGTCAATTCGTTTAACTCAACCCGATCGCTAATTGGGGTTTCTCCAACGGGAAGGGTAATTCCGGATGTCTCATTGTCATCAGAACTGGAAATGCTTCCATCAATTCGATCCGACTCAATCTCCTCGATAGCTGGTGAAGATAAATTAACTGCAAGTTTATCAGTGTTGGTTCCAATATCACTTTCAGCATTGGAAATATCTTCAACCTTGACGGGGACATCAACATTACCAATTTCTGATTGTGGAAGAATTTGTGGAGTTTGTACAACTAAATCAACTGTAGTGTTAGGGAGTTCGTTTATATAAAAGATCTCAGCAGTCAGCTTATTTTGCTCATCCTGGGAATTTAATCCGTCAATGGAACCTTCAAAAGTTAGCCCAGTAGGACTTTTTCTCAATTGTTCGGGTTTAATTGTTTCAACAATCTTGCCATCTAAAAGAATATCAATCTTAAAAATATCATTCCGAGAAAGTATGGAATCAGCAAATTCACCGGCTAGTTGTGAAGCATCAGAAACTATTGTAGGCTGGTCTGAATCTACAATCCTCAACTCGAAGATATTTGCTGCACCCAAACCGTAAGCTTGAACGTTAGCTAATCCTTGTAGCGCTTTCGCTGCTTTATTAAAGCTTCCTCCTGTAGTTGAAAACCCATCAGAAAGAAAATAGGCTGTATTAACTGCTCCGGGTGGTACTGTAGAAAAGAACTGATTTGCTTTTTCAAGGGCTGCATTAAAATTAGTAAAACCACTTACAGATAAACCTTCAATTGCTGAGATTGCCTCTGTTGCATTCAGCGGTGCGTTGAGAAATGCTTCAGTTCCAAAAGGAATTACTGCAAATTGACTGACATCTGCAATACCGCTATCAATTAACGAGTTTGTTAAACTAATATAGGCATTTTTAGCTGCTTCAAGGGGCTTTCCGCTCATGCTGTCCGATATGTCAATGATGTAAGCAAAATTGTATTGAGGATTTTGCTCGAAGGGAGAGAGGGTTATTTTATAATTAGCATCGTTATCAAAATTCAGAGATGCAGTACCAAAGATTTGGTTTTCAGCGTTGACGACGTTAACTTGTGTAGAACTAGACATTTTTATCAACCTTTTGTTAGTATTGGTGTAAATATGTGTCTTAGGATGGATGCATTCAAAAATAGTTGAGGGCGATTTCATCCTAGAAGATTTAAAAACCTGATTTAGGTTGCACGAAATTAAGAAAACTTCCAAAATTTCCTTAAAAACCAAACTAATAGCCGTTTTTTATAAATAGGGTACGAAAACATCAACCTACTATTCTGCATCAGTTTACAAGTCTGACATAGAAGGTTTTACTTACGATTTCAACTCGTCCGAGTTTTAGTAAGCTGCAATACTGCAATACAGTATATTTTGCTCGTCCTCCGGAAATGTTGTGTAAACACGAATGAAAAATTTTTCATTGAGTGCGTGTTAGAAGGAGAACATAAAATATTGCTTTTTTGATAGAAATTAATAAATTCTTTATTTTCTACCATTAACAAGACTACTTTCTTACACTTACTGATTTCAATTTTTCTTGACTGACACAAGGTTTGGGAACACTAACTGATTAGACTTACTTATACACGATAATCCAAAAAAATGAAAAGTAAGTAAAGAAACATACATATTTTATTTCTTTATAGAAAGTTTATTAATTGCTCATAATTTGCGATCGCAAATTTTCACCTTACTGTCTTGCAGCAGGGTGAGTATAATTCGTAATTCGGTCTGCGTAATTAATTCCCCATAAACAAAATTTAGGGGCTTCCTTTTTGGTCTAATCCAGGGATAAATCCGGGAGTTTGAAGTGGTTTTTTTGGGTCATGGGTTCCCAGACTGAGCCTGGGAAACAGTTAAAACTCCCCTTGAGAAGGGGAAAATCGCAGTTCAAGTCCTTCTTAAAAAGGGAGATTTTGGGCGATACTAAAAGATGTGTGTATACGGTAGCCATAAATCAGGAGAGCGGTAAGGTTTATTGCATAGTTCGCTCAATCGAAAAGGACTATATTCAATCCAAAATCAAAAATTTAAAATCTAAAATTCGATGAAAGGTTTCTGCTGGATTTTAAGTCAAACAATCTGACGCTTAAGGGATTTATCTGACAGTTTTGACGCTTTCGACTGTTTGAGTAAATTTATCCGTAAATATACTCATAATGCTTCTGTCTCTAACCTTAATGTTGGCACTAACAGACATACCCGATTGCAGAGCTAATTGTTTTCCGTTCGCTTCCAAAGTTTGTCGATCTAGCTCAACTTTTGCCGGGAAACGATAGTAGGGGTGAATTTCATCTGGCGGTAAAGCATCTTTACCAATAGATACCAGTTTACCTTTAATGTCGCCAAATTCACTGAAATTATAGCTTTCAAATCTAACGTCAACAGGCATTCCTTCTTTAACAAACCCGATATCTTGGTTGGTTATGAAAATTTCCGCCATCAGCGATTGTTGCGGTACTACTTTCAGCACAGGTTCGGTAGTATTAGCTACATAACCGGGATTGCTGGCTTTCATGTCAAACACGATTCCATCTACTGGGGCTTTGACAACTTGGTATTCTCTAGTTAATGAAGCTTGCTTGATTTGACCGTCGAGTTCGATAATTCGCTTTTCATTTTCGACAATCGATTTATTAATTTGACTATCGATTTCAGAAATACGTTTATCGTTGTCTGCAATTTGAGTCAATATATCTTTAGTAGAAGTTGACAGGGCATTTTGCAACTGCTGACCGGATTGAGCAATAGCTAATCTTAACCGCTGTATTTCTTGGCTGAGTTGAGCAACTTCACTCCGACGGTTGCTAACTTCCTGCTTTTGTTGGAGGTATTGCAAGCGAGCGATCGCACCTTCTCTGTACAATGGTTCTAAATCGTTGAGAATACCTTGGTTGATGCTCAGAACGTTTCTAGAATTATCAAGTTTTTCTTTATTTTGTGCTAATTGTTGTTCTAACTGACCTTGTTCTAGTTTAATTTGAGCGCCTTGGGATCTTAATTCTTCTTGAGTGGAAAATAAACGTAATCGCTCTTCTGGGGAAAGATTTGCACCATTACTATTTCCAGTTAACAGGACTCGATAAAATTGATTTTCTTTTAATAAAGTTGCACGGCTTTGAGCCAAATTTGCCATTTCTCGCGGTACTTCAATCGCAGCGGCTTGTGGTAAACCCGAACTCCTGAATAAACTGCGATAAAATTGATTTTCCTGCATCAAAGCTTGACGAATATTTTTTGCAGAAACCAATTCCGCTTCAGCACCAGTCTGGTCGAGACGCAACAACAAGTCTCCTTGTTTTACGCGGTCTCCGTCCTTAACAAAGACCTCTTTCACCACACCATTTACAGGAACCTGTACTTCCCTAACTGCTCCTTGGGGTTCTAACTTTCCTTGAGCGGGGACGGCTTGATCGATTCGAGAAAAATACGCCCAGGTAATTGTAAAAACAGTTACACCTAAAATACTCCACAGCGCTGCTCGTGAAAATACTGGCGATCGCCGCAAAATTACAGCTTGGTCAAACTCCGAAACCTTTGACTTCTCGTTTTTCTGAGGAATCGAATCTTGGGGAGTTTTTGGCAACCCAGGAAGTAGGGTTTGCCGGGAGCCGTTACCGTTGAGATTTCCGTTTAATTGAGTCATGGGAATTTTAGATTTTAGATTTTAGATTTTGGATTTTGGATTGAGTATGGGGCATAGTTAGGAGTTAGGAGTTGGGAGTTGGGAG
>NZ_JAYGHM010000038.1:59783-72875 GCF_034931125.1 Rivularia sp. UHCC 0363
GGAGTTAGGAGTTAGGAGTTGGGAGTTATTGAATTTTTAACCTTTAACCTTTAACCTTTAACCTTTAACCTTTAACCTTTAACCTTTAACCTATGCCCCATGTCCCAGATTTTTTTTAAATTTGTGCTTCTTGTTGCTGATATAGACAGTAGTAACGCCCTTTGAGTGACATTAATTCTTGATGGGTTCCTTGTTCTACAACGTAACCTTTATCTAACATCAAGATAATATCGGCATTGCGGATAGTACTCAATCTATGTGTAATAAAAAATACAGTTCTTCCTTTAAAGGCTTCTGCTAAGTTTAAGCATACCTGACGTTCGGATTCGTAGTCTAGAGCGCTGGTAGCTTCATCAAGGATTAATAAACGGGGATTTTGTAAAATTGTCCGGGCAATTGCGATTCTTTGGCGCTGTCCGCCGGATAAAGCGCTACCTCGTTCACCGACTCTACTATTGTAACCATTAGGTAGCTCCATAATGAAATCATGAGCCACTGCGATTTTAGCTGCTTCTATAATCTCCTCTGGAGTGGCATCAGGATAATTTAAGGCAATATTTTCCTGTACTGGACCTTCAAAAAGCAGCGTATCTTGAGGCACAATTCCTACTTGCTCTCGTAGCGAGTAAAGTTCTACTTTATTAACGTCGTAACCGTCGATGAGAATGCGTCCAGATTCTAAAGGATACAGACGCGGTACCAGTTTCATTAGCGTACTTTTACCGGAACCACTTTGTCCGACTACACCAACAAATACCCCGGCAGGAAATTCCAAGCTAATGTTATTTAACTGCATGGGTCCGGTGGGTTTGAAGCGGAAGGAGACGTTATCAAATTTAACCGCTCCTTCAATCATCGGCATGGGAATATTACCTTTATCTTCTTCAGTGGCTTCTTGGGGTGAGTCGATAATGTCGCTCAAACGTTCCAAAGATAAAGCGGTTTCTTGAAAGTTTTGCCATAGCTGGGTAAGACGCAGGAGAGGAGATGTCACATAACCAGCGATGATCCGAAAAGCGATTAACTGTCCTAAAGTTAGTTTTCCCTCTAATACCAAATAAGCTCCCACCCACAGCACGAGTAAGCCGGAAAGCTTGTTGAGAAAACCACTAGTGGAACCTGCCGTAGTCGAAGTCTTGACGTTTGTGAAACCAGCACTCACATAGCGAGCATAACGTTCTTGCCATTGCCAGCGCGATCGCAATTCAATGTTTTGCGCTTTAACTGTCTGGATACCCGATAAAATTTCGACTAGGTGGGATTGGGCTTCTGCGTTACGTTCTGCTTTTGTCCGTAGCTGTCGGCGCACAATCGGAGAAACTACAAAGGTAAGGATAGCAAATAATGGCAATGTCGCTAAAGCTACTAAAGCTAGTAACCAGCTATAGATAAACATTACCACAATATAGATAACGGAAAAAACCGCATCTAAAACCACTGTCAAAGCAGTTCCCGTTAAAAATTGGCGAATTTTTTCTAATTCGTTCACCCTAGTGGAAAGTTCACCCACTGGTCGCTTTTCAAAGTAGCGCAATGGTAAGCGTAACAAGTGGTCAATAATTTCCGAACCCAAAGCTAAGTCAATGCGGTTGGTGGTATCAACAAATAAATAAGTCCGAATACTGGTAAGGACTGCTTCAAAAACTGCAATTACCAATAGAAAAACACCGAGAACCTGTAAAGTATCCGGGCTGTTTTGATTAATTACCTTATCAATAATTACCTGGGTAACTAGGGGGTTTGCCAAACCGAATAACTGGACAAAGAATGAGGCAATAAATACTTCTACGAGTACGCCTTTATACTTATTTAAAGATGGTAAAAACCAACTGAGTCCAAATTTTTGCTGAGGGGTTTCTGAGGTGGGTTGCAGCAGTAATATGGGAACGACATCTTGCTGTTCTTCGGTTTCGGGTTTTGATTGCAGCAGCACTTGGGCGACATCTTGCGGCTTTTGACGCAGAATTCCCGATTCCGGTACACCGAGTGTGATGGTTCTATTCGTAACTTCGTAAACTACAGCAAAACTATCTTGCCATTGGACTATTGCGGGGGCTTCAATTCTCCCGATCGCGCTTACGGGTACACCGACTAACTGGGGTCTTAAACCAACTAGTTGCGCTACTGCACCGCACTGCTGCAATGATAGCGAACCCGTGCGTTTTTGCTGGTTAATCAAGACTTTACGAATGACTTCCCGACGGAAGGGCATATTTAGATGCTTACTCAACATTTGGAAGCAAGCCAAAATCCCATTTAATCCACCACTCCCGCGTACATGGGGATATTTACTAGGAGCATCACGCCGTTTTTTACCATTATCTGCTTCTGGTGGTTCTACGGGTGCGTAGGGGATATCGTCGTATGCTGAAGTTGCACCAGCGGGAATTACTTCCGTGATGTCCACTTGTTGCGCTTCTTCGGTGGTATCTTCGAGTAGGCGCTCGGAAGGTGAAAAAATATTTGTCGGTAAACCGAGTAAGCGTACCCGACTTCCTCTTGGTAAAGATTGCGTGGAGTCAAAGCGATCGCCAATTAATTCGGGGGAAACTGTGCCTCCACTCACCAACCACAGTAAATCACGACTCAACTGTTTTACAGCATCGCGAGTTGTTAAATTAATAATTTGTGTATCATCAAAAATTTTCAACGTTAATTCTTTACAATTACTGCAATCGGCTGCTTCTAGAATTAACTGGCTATTTGCTTGCTGTCCCAGTTGAACCGACAGTAATTCAAATACTTCAACTATTCCCGCACGCTGGTAAAAATAGGATGCAAAGCTTTCTTCCTGACCTAACAAAGCCAGAAAATCCTCAGTATTTAAGTTAATACAAATAACTTCCGTCGAAGCGATCGCCGTAGAACCAGGTGCAGACCGTACAGCTTCGAGCCAACCCATTATTTCACCGGGTTGCAGTCTTGCCAAAGTTACGGGTATTTGGGTTTGGGGTTCGTAACCCAATAAACGCACTTGTCCGGAATGAAGAATAGATATTTGAGCGGGCATTTTATCCCGTGCTAAAATCACCTGTCCCATCCGGTAACGGTACAGTTGTGCTTTTTCTAAAATATTTGTGAGTACAGCCGGTTGTAGCTGGTTAAAGGGAGCAATCCCCGTTAAAAATTCTTGAATGTTAGTTGTTGTATAACTCATTTGAATTTTAGATTTTAGATTTTAGATTTTAGATTTTAGATTTTAGATTGACCTGATATATAAAGTTGAGGAATTTTGGATTTTGGATAATTTAGATAGTGATGCCTCAGAAAAAAATGGTATATTTTTTATTTTTCGTCATACCATAAAAGCCATTAACTTAAAACTTTTACATTTCAATCCAAAATCCATTGACGCGCAAGCGTCTTCCCGTAGGGTAATCCAAAATCCAAAATCGAATTAGCTTTGTGTAGAATTATCTGCCGATAACTTACCATCTTTAAGTGCAGAAGAAATTTCTGCTTGTACCCATGCTTCAAATTGTTCGTTTAACAGTCGCTGTTGTGTTGCTGCATCTAACTGTGCGGGAATAAAATTGTCTAACCGGACAATTAAAATCCAATCTCCCAAACGAGTGGGTGGTAAGACTTGTCCGGGTTGAGCCTTGAGCAACATTTTCGCTAAAACTGGATGGGGAACCCCCAATTCTACCGGACCAATTAAACCACCAGTCTGCGCTTCGGGTCCTTTACTATACTCGCGAGCGAGTTCTGCAAAAGGCTGCTCATCTTCCTGGACGCGAAAGTATAATTCCTGAGCAATGGCAATATCATTAATCCGAATTAAGGAATACATTACTTTATCGAGCTTTTCTTTGCGTTGAAGAAAATATGATTCTAATTTTGACCCCCAAGTGTCTTGTTTGAATTTTTCTACACGAACAGCGCGAGTTACAAGATAATCTAGTTGTTCGCGTTCCAGACTGCGGGATTGGAGCCAAGCTTGTAATTGCTGCTCATCCGCTAATTGCTGCTGCTGATAAAACTGCTTATATGCGTTTTGCACTTCTTCTTCCGTCAGCGGAATAGAAGCGGTTGAATTATCAATAACTATTTCTTTAAGTAACTGAGGTAGCATTCCGTACTGCTTGAGCAGCGGAACAATTTCATCAAGATTAATTGTGCGATCGCCTATCTGCAAAACTGCGGTCATAATATCAGTGTCATTCGGGTTGCCGCTGTGATAAATTACTTTCAATTAGCTTTTAATCAAGTTATGCCTATAAAGTTATTAACGGGTTGTCTAAAGGTTAATAAAGCATAAAGAACAACATTTGCTTAATTTTACTTATAGCTACTGAGTGTATTAATACCTAGTTATGGTCACATATGCTATTCGGGTAATTACTGAAAATTATAGTAGTTAAAAATTCTTGTAATTGTAAAGGGTAAAGTTGATTCATACGTAGTATTTGTTACAGTTATTGAATTGTACGGAATTCTATTTAATAGTTTAACCGTTGTTAAAAATTGAGATACAGTTTTTATCTGGATACAAAAATGAGCGGGTTGTTAAGCCCACCCATAATCACAATTAAACAATTAATTAGAATTATTTAAACCGTAAAATTTACCTTGACATAATGGTCGTTATAGTCTAAATCGTCACCATTGGGTAAATCTTCAAAGCCGAAGGAAGCGAACGATTAGTAACTGTCAGGTGGTTGACACCATCAGTGTTTGTTCCGAGGTCTGGGAAGTAATTCTGAAGATTATGTACAAAATTTATTCGTTGTGCGGTAGAAATTAAAAGACGTAGCATTGCTCCCGATCTCTACATAATTTATTTCATTATTTAGACAACAAAATCCATTTTGATAATTAAATCGTTGTAATCGCGATCGCCACCTTTGGGTAAGTCTTCAAAACCAAAGCTGTTGTCACCTAACAAGCGAATATGGTCGAAGTTATCGGTGTTTGCTCCTTGATATGCAAAGTATACTTCTGCTTTGTTGTCAAGAGCATCGTTGAAGCTACTATCGACAATTATGAAGGGAGCAAATATACTACCACCCTCAAGTGTTCCGTTGAAGTTACTTTGTGTAGAATCTTTAGTTTGCAGCAGGTCAAGGCTGGTTATCCGATTTTGCAGGGCTGCTTGTTTATATCTGGAATCACCGGGGTTAATTATTTCATCGTTACTTTTAATGCCACCATTCGCATCATTAACTGCGTAAAAACCGATAATATTGTCATAATCTGCATCGCGTGTAACTGATACTGTAGTTTTAATAGCACCATTTTGGCTGCTTAAATCTATTAATTCAATATTGTTACTTCTTTGCAGTTTTGTACCGATAGGTTGCGATTCACTATGATCTGTTGGTAATTCAATTGGTGGTTCAACAGGGGTAATGATTTTGTCTGATGAACTAGCACGTAAGAGCCAATTTTTATCTTGTAATAAGGAAGTCGAGAAACTGTTTAAGTCTAAATTATCAGTGTCAGTTGCAGCGATCCAAGATTGGTTGACTGATGAACCATTATCTACAGGAATCCATGTCGGTTTGTTGTCTATATGTTTGTATAAAGCACCAACAAAGAAGGTATTTTCTACTTTTGTGGGGTTAATAGCGATATGAGCAAAACCTTCTGTATCTAAAAGGTTGGTGTTAACTTCTAATATTTTTTCGTCACTGTCTGGTTGCTTGTCGTTATCTTTATCTTGATAGAGAAAAATTGCTGATGGATTGCCTAAGTTTGATAAACCGACGGAAATAAAATCGATTGTTTCAAATTGGGAATCGACGGTGTAAGTGTTAAATACTATTGCGTCACCGTTACCAGGGTTGTAATGAGCGTCGCGTTTTCCATCATCTAATTGGTAGGTTTTACCATCTATCATCAAATCGAGTTTGACGTTTTCGTCATCGATGGTGACTTGCTCGGTTTTAACGGTGTTGTTGTCCCGGATGAATTCTACTTGATAATCTCCGGGAGATAATAAAGTTTGGTATCCACCAGCGGTTTCAGTTTTAATTGAGGTGCTGAAAGTAGCGTTACTAATACCGTTAATATTAACTGTAATATCACTTAAGCCTTCACCGATGCTGTAGAAATCATCGTTATCAACATCGCGGAATATTGTACCCAGCAACCAAGATGTATTAGTTGTTGCTAATTGTTTGCTACTGCCAAAATGTTGAGTGGTGAGTAAAGAGCCTACTTTTGTAGAAGGATTATCTTCGGGTAAAATACCAATCCCAACTTCTCGATAACTACTGGACATGGTAGTGTTGCGGTGTCCGGGGGGATTTTGGATACCATTGGGATTATCTCCCCAATCGATCGCAAAAGCTGCATGACTTTCAAATACAGAGGTTCCGTAAGCGTAGATATTTTCTGCTAACGTAGTAAATTGATAACCAGTATTGCCAACGCGATCGCCTAAGTTAGGTTCGTTGGGTAAATTATGAGATTGTTGGTCATAGTCAATCATTAACTGAGTGTGAGCAACAGCAGATTCATGTAATTGATTAGACCAAGCTACCGGCTGTGCGGGTGTGAGTTGATCCCACTGCGATCGTAACTGATTTAAATCAACTTTGAAATATGAGAGAGCGTTTTGAATATCTTCGTCGGTAGAATTAACTAATAAATCATATTCAGCCTCCGGATTTGTTCGCATCCGGTTGATTAATTCGAGCATATACTGCTCTTTTGGATTAGGATTAGCCATTGTTACTGCTTAAGTATTGGTGGAACACGTACCGAACACAGCGGACATCAGCAGATTTTGGCACCCAGAATATTTTTTATTTATTGAAACCTCATTTCGTCTTACGTTCTACGGACACGTTTCTTATTAAGGAGGGAGTGAGTATAATTCGTAATACGTAATTAATTCCCTATAAACAAAATTAAGGGGCTTCCTTTTTGGTTTAATCCACGGATAAATCCGGGGGTTATGTATGACCTAACAGTCACGCTTCGCGTGAACGCTAACAAACCGATAAAATTTACTTGGTGAGGTTTCATGTAATAGGAAAATATTAATGAAGATTAACTACAAATTAGAACAAAAAATTCCGAGAAATACTTATTTTGTTTTATGGTAGACATACTTATTTCATTTGTTTAGCTAAAATCCGGATAGATAAATTGCTGGCTGTAAGGGATTTTTTTTTACGGTAAAAGGTAGTTTTTCTGAGGGCTTGTAACTTGTGGGATGAGTAAAGCTTGTCCTACAATTACTTAGGTATATAAACTCATTTTGTATTTATTATTTCCTTGTATTTATTACGTTTAAATATAATAGTTTTTTGTTTAGCGATAATCTAGCTGGTGTGGCTACTTTTGTTTGAGAATGCATAGAAATAATTTTGTTAGGAGTTACGCAACGACAAGGTAAGCGCGTCAAGAAGGAAACCATATAAATCTTTTCCGGAGATATCTATTGAGAATTGACAATTAAAAAAAAGCACCCGGAAAATAAATTACCTGGTGCTTTTTTTTTGAGGAATTTTAAATAATGAACTGGCTATTTAGAGGCAATACATCATTTAAAATCTAAGATGAAGCCTACCGATTGCTTAACACATATCTTACAACATTTTCAAAAAGCAAAAAGAAACCGAGTTTCTCGCAAATCGCTAAACGAAAAAACAATTTTTGCAGGAGAAGAAACCCGGTTTATAGCTAAGGTGCAAGTTAGGAATTAAGGTTTCCCAGCCGTAGCCGGGAAATGCGTTGATCAATTAAGCAATTTTGAAATCTACAGTGATTTCTAAGTCGTTGAAGTCTCTGTCACCACCGTTAGCCAAGTCTTCAAACTTGAAGGTGTTACCGCTGGTGATGATGTGGTCTATGCTGCCGTTATCAGTGTTAGCACCTAACCAAGAGGTGTAAACGCCTTCTACGCTGCTGAGGTCGCTCTTAGCTTCTGCCAAAGTACCATCAGCAATCAATAACACACCAAGAACATCTCCACCTGCAATATTGAAGCTTCCCGATGCATTATTACTTGTAAATGCTTGACCAACGATGTTGTTTAATGCTTCTTGAATGTAAGCAGCTCCATCGCTAGGTGCCAAGGAACCGATTTCACCGTTAGCGTTATTAACTGTGTAGAAGTAGACGGTGTTATCGTACTTAGCTTCTCTATCAACGTCGTAGCTAACTTCTACTGTTTGACCTGCGAATGCGGTGAGGTCAATTATTTCCATCACGTTTCCAGCAGCATCTTTGTTGCTGGTTTCGATAGGATTAATAACTGTTCCAGGAGGTGTTACAGGAGGTGTTACAGGAGGTGTTACAGGAGGTGTTACAGGAGGTGTTACAGGAGGTGTTACAGGAGGTGTTACAGGTGCTGCAACTGTGGTGAAGTTGAAGGTACCATCGGTTGCCAATGTACCGTCAAATTCGTTGCCAGCAGCGTCTGCGAATGCACCATCTTCGATTGCTACGGTGTAAGCTTTACCGTTCATCAAGTCAGCAGTTGGATTGATAGTAACTACACCACCAGCAGCGATGGATACCTGAGCATCATCAGCGGCGATTGTGGTAATGTTTCCATCAGCATCTGTGATGGTGATGTTTTTACCTGCAACTGCTGTTACGTCTTCACCCAAGTTGAAGCTGATATTTGCATCTACTGCAACGTTAGTAGCGTTGTCTGCGGGTGATGTAGCTCCGGTTACTACAGGTGCTGTGGTGTCGGGTAAAGTTGTGGAGAAATTGAAGGTAGTAGTATCGTTAATACCGTCGTAAGCTTCACCAGACAAGTCTCTAATTGCACCGGCTGCAATTTGTACGTAGTAGTCGGTGTTAGCTTCTAAGTTATCAGTAGGGTTGATGGTAATTGTGTTACCACTGCTGGTTACTTTAGAAGCGCTAACGTTGAAGGCTTCAACAAGGGTACCATCTGCTTTGAAGAGGCTGATGTTACCAGTACCTTCTCTAACAGCTTCGTTGAAGGTAATCTTCAAGTCGTCACCAAGTGCAACTCCCATGCTGTCGTCAGCAGGAGTGAATGTTAGTGCAACGGGTTCACCAGCAGCAGCAGTGGTGAAATTGAAGGTTGTTTTGTCGGTGATACCGTCAAAGGTGTCATTATCTCCAGCTGCAGCCTGAATTGCTCCGTCTTCAATTTCTACGTAGTATTCTTTGGAGGTGCTGAGGTTATTAGCTGGGTCAATGGTAACTTTCTTACCGTTAAATGTGACTTTGCCAACACCAGCTACAGTATATTCTGTAACTCCTGCTGAAGGACTTGTAGGTTGTACAGATGTCAGATCAATAGTTCTGACATCTGTACCATCTGTACTTTTAACAGAGATTTTCTTGTTACCAGCAGTAACAGCTTCGTTGAACTCGATTTCCAAGTTACCGTCGATAGGAAAATTAGTTGTATTGTCAGTGGGTGAGAAGTCACCTACTACAACAGGACCGTCATCGCTTGCAGTAGTGAAGTTCCAAGCATCTGTACCACTGATACCAGCAAATTTGTTGCCTGCTACATCTGTAACTGTTCCTTCTTCAATTTCTACATAGTATTGTGTAGAAGTTTTGAAGTCGTCGGCAACAGCTGTTTTGATATTAATGTCAATAGATGTAGCCCCTGCTGCTAATGTAGTTGCACTTTGAACTACACCACTTGTTGTAGGAGCAGTACCAGCAGCAGTATATTCAACTGTTCCAACAACGCTATTATCAGAAGCATCTTTGATGAAAATTTTACCTTTTCCAGCAGTTACAGCTTCATCGAATTTGATAGTTAACCTACCATCAGTTGGAACATTCACTGCATTATCAGCAGGAGATAGGGGGTTGCTGGAAGCTAACTTAGGTGCAACAATATCAGTCGCAGTTCTGAAGTTCCAATTAATCTTGTCGTTGATACCAGCGTAAAATACACTAGAGCTATCGCTATCTTCAATAGCGTTGTTGTCAATTTGTATGTAGTATCCAGTGTTAGCTTCTAGGTCAGCAGAAGGATTGATGGTTACTTTTGTACCTTCAAATTTTACCTTTGCATCGCTAACAGAAATGGTTTCAACGATAGAATCGTCTGATTCTTTCTTGATGGTAATGTTGCCAGTACCAGCTTTAACTTCTTCGTTAAAGGTGATAACTAAGTCTTCACCAGCAAGAACTGTTCCAGTACCTGTTGTTGGGTCGTTAATATCATTAGCAGGAGAAAGGTTAGTTACTACAGGTGCTGGGGTGTTAGCTGTAGTGAAGCTCCAACTTGTGCCTGTAATGGCTGCTGCATCATTTCCAGCTAAATCTTCAATTGCACCACTCTCAATGTTTACAAAATACGTTGTATCTAATTCGAGGTTGTTAGTAGGATCAATGACTACTGTATCGCCATTGGCTTGAAGTGAACTAATTAGTATCTCTGTGTCGTCAGTTCCTGTTCCTGTTCCGTCAAAAGTTCCGTCACCACCATCTTTGTAAAGCTTAATTGTCTTTGTAGGATCAAGCTTCACATTTTCATTAAAGTTAATGGTCAAGTTGGAATCAACCGCAACATTTGTTGCAGCGTCAGCAGGAGTTCTTGAATCCTCTGTAGGAGCAATAGTATCGTTAGCAGTGAAGGTCAATTCAGCTTTGTCAGCAGTAGCAGCAGCAGTATCTGCTGTGTATGCATTTCCAGCTAAGTCTACAATCGCCCCATTGTCGATTTGTACGTAGTATGTTGTACCATTGACTAAATCATTTTTGGGGTTGATGAAGATTCTGTTGTTGCTAGAATCGATTACTACCTTATCATCTACAGCTGTATTACCTGTTGTGAAATCAGCAGCATTAAATGATTGAACAAGCGTACCATTGTTGTTGAAGATGGAGATGTTACCACTACCAGCTTTTATGCCTGCTGCCAAACCTAACGCAGGTGATTCGGTGAATTCAATTTCGATAGCAGCAGTTCTTTCAATATTACCAGTGCCATTTAGATTACTATCATTCAAACTTGCTGCAATTATTGTAGGCGCAGTTTTATCACCAGCATTAGCACCATCTAAAATTTGGCTTGCGTTAATACTATTCTTGCTGTTGCTACCTGAAACAATCTTCCACTGAAACTCAGAGTTCTCGTCACCAGTTCCCTGCAATTGTAAAGAGCTATTTGCAGGAGTAGATTCGCTCTGTTGGAAGTTGGTTCCAATTAAAGCACTGGTTTGACCTTGTACATTAGTAATACCAGTAGGCTGATCTGCTGCGGTGATAGTGCTGCTACCATAGCCAAGGAATTGAACTAAATCGCCAGCAGCAGTAGTACCTTTTAGTAAAGCAATAGCGCCCGTTCCATCTTTGATATCGCTAAAGTCAACAGCAACTGTACCAAAACCTTTATCATTTTGGTCTTGGATTACGGTTTGGGATAGTACATCGCCTAGCTTTACTTCTTTATAAAACTTCCCATCATCACCGTAAAGAACTATTCTGTAGTCTTTAAGGTCGGTACCAGCAGGACCTGCAATTTCAATGAACTGGTTAGTATCAGTACCAGTATTGTTATAGTGAAACTCGTTAATAAAAACTGTTGCCATTCGAGAGAAATCTCCTAGTTGATCTATATATAGATGTGCCGAGATACACCCCACGCCTTATCTACCCAGCGTTGAAAACCTGATAAGTGCAACTACTCGCAGCACTCCCTTACTGACTTACCAGAAGTGCTGGAGTTGTCAGCAATTGCCTCATAGATTCAGATGAAATTTCACGTTTGCTCATTTACTTCAAATACGTCATTGCAAACGGAGCTAAGCGGAACATTCATTCAACGGTGAGCGTTTCGGAAGGATATTATGTGCCTTCGGAAAACACTACGCGAACACTCGCTACTGCTGCATTAGTAATGACAAGTATTTTAATAAACGCAATAAAAATTAAACTTTGTAATCTCAAACTTCTGTCTTTAGCAAGAGGTTTGAATTCACAGTTATCAATCTACTCGTAAATTATTAAAAAGAAAAAAAATCCAGATTAAGTGCAATTTAAATCTGAATAATTAATAATATTTTTTACGTTATTATACACAGTGCAAAACACTCAAATAATCAAGTTTGTTTTTTACCTATACTGTATCTTAATACAGATTATAGGTTTGTGAAATACTTTTGTGTTTTACTTTGCTAATTATAGATATAAATGTATATTCCGTTGAGTTCGCAGGTCATCATGTTAAAGCTAAGGTGATTTTTATCTGATGAATTGCAGTTTAATTTACTTTTTTGCTTTTAGAATGATTTTTGTCAAGTCAAGTTTTTATTATTGATGTTTAATTCTACTTTTGTATATTCTAGTTAATAAAAATAGTGATTTCCTTGTTCCCAGTCTCCGACTGGAAACGCATCTCTGAAGGCACTGCCTTCTTTATATAGGGTCGGCAGAGCCTAGGCTGTGTACTTTGTGGGTTTTTGGGCTAAAAGTTCACACAGTTTTTGTGTTGGGTTTCAAGTGGAGGCAGAGCCTCCTGCATCGGCATTCCCAGGCTGAGCCTGGGAACGAGAAATTGGGAATTGGTCCCTTCCCGGCTTTATGATTAGCTGTAAGGGGAAAGGGGGGAGTAATATCACGCGCTAAATTCTATCTTGATTTCAAGGTCGTTGAAGTCAGAGTCACCACCGTTAGCCAAATCTTCAAATTTGAATATATTGTTCTCAAATTTAATATGATCGAAGTTTCCGCTATCGGTATTAGCTCCAATGTAGGAGAAGTAAACCCCTTCTACGCTATTAAGATTTTTCGCTTGTTCTAAGGTTCCGTCAGCAACGATCGCAATACCCAAAATATCCCCACCTGCAATATCAAGCATTCCTGTTGTGGTTTTCTCGTCGGGTGTTGATAATCCATTGGTTGGGTTAATAACGTTGTTTAATGCAGCTTGCAGATAACCGCTAGTATTTGGTGCTAAGGAACCAATTTCACCGTTAGCGTTATCAACTGTGTAGAAGTAAACGTTGTTGTTGTAATTTGCTTCCCGGTTGACTTCAAAGCTCGCTGTTACGGTTCTACCTGCGAATCCGGTAAGGTCAATTAGTTCGATTTCATTTCCACTTGCATCTTTGTTATTAGTGTTAATAGGGTTGATAGTTAAAGTTTGTAGGTTGGGTTAGACGCAAAAACAATATTGATGGTGATTAG